>JAKBCJ010000573.1 GCA_021807975.1 Pseudomonadota bacterium
CGTCCTGTTGCTCGAACCGCCGGGAATCATAGCACTTCCGGCAATCCTGCAAAGGGCAAAACCGCCCAAGGCGGCGGCGATTACTACGCGTCGCCATAAAACCAAGCAGTTTTGTTGAGTACTGTTCAGTAATATGGCGGGCGACCAAGTCGAAGCGGCCAATAGAATGGCGGCAGCGGCAATCGCCGCCGCCCGCCACCCCGGGGGAACCAGATCCGTGTCAGAGCCGGGGACTAACGCTCCAGCGCCATCGCAACGCCCATGCCGCCGCCGATGCACAGCGTCGCAAGCCCCTTCTTGGCGTCACGCTTCTGCATCTCATGCAGCAATGTGACCAGAATACGCGCGCCCGAGGCGCCGATCGGATGACCGATCGCAATCGCGCCGCCGTTCACGTTCACTTTCGCGGTATCCCAGCCGATATCCTTGTTCACCGCCAATGCCTGGGCGGCGAACGCTTCGTTGGCTTCGATCAGGTCCAGATCGTCCGCTTTCCAGCCCGCCCGTTGCAGCACCTTGCGCGACGAGGGGATTGGCCCCGTGCCCATCACCGCCGGATCGACGCCGGCCGTGGCGAACGCCGCGATGCGCGCCAGCGGGGTCAGGCCGCGCTTGGCGGCTTCGCCTGCCGTCATCAGGATCACCGCCGCCGCGCCGTCGTTGATACCCGAGGCATTGCCGGCGGTGACCGTCCCGTCCTTGGTGAAGGCGGGCCGCAGACGGGCCATGCCCTCGATATTGGAATCATGGCGGATATACTCGTCGTCGCTGACCACGACATCGCCCTTGCGGCCCTTTACCGTCACAGGTGCGATTTCATCCTTGAAGCGGCCCGCCTTTTGCGCGGCGGAGGCCTTCTGCTGCGACGCCAGGGCAAACTCGTCCTGCTGTTCGCGGGTGATTTGATACTTGTTTGCGACGTTCTCCGCGGTGTTGCCCATGTGATAGCCGTGGAACGCATCCCACAGCCCGTCCTTCAGCATAGTATCGACGAATTCCAGCCCGCCCATCTTGGTGCCGTTGCGCAGGTGTGCCGCGTGGGCTGACAGGCTCATGCTTTCCATGCCACCGGCCGCGACGATCCTGCTTTCCCCGGTGCGGATCTGCTGCGCGGCCAGCGCGACCGCCCGCAGGCCCGACCCGCATACCTGATTGATCCCGAACGCGGTCGCCGAGTCCGGCACACCGGCAGCGCGCGCGGCCTGACGGGTGGGATTCTGGCCCTCGCCAGCCGCCAGCACCTGCCCGTAAATCAGTTCATCGACATCGTCCGCCGCGATCCCTGCCCGGGAAATCGCCGCCTGTAGCGCAATAGCCCCCAACTGCTGTGCGTGCAGGGTGCTAAGTGCGCCGTTGAAACTGCCGACGGGTGTACGTGCCGCCGAGACGATGACGATGTCGTCCATATTGCTGGTCTCCCTTCGCGGCTTATCCCGCGACTTGGGCAAGATTACCGTGTCTTGCCCGTTTGCGTAAGATGGGATCGAACAGCCGTCAGGGCGGCGGATTTCAGACTCCCAGCTTCGATGCCATGTCCTGAATGTCGGTGGCCACGATGTCCCAGTCCTGGTCCGCCGCATAATCGCGCTTCTGGTGCGGCCCGTATTCGGAAGGCCGCGGGAAGAACGCTGTTTGCAGCCCGCAGGACCGGGCGGCGGCCAGATCGCCGTTATGGGCGGCGGCCATCATCACCTGGTCCGGCCGCAGGTCCAGCAGGCGTGCCACCCCCAGATATGTCTCCGGATCCGGCTTGAAGTGCCCGAACAGGTCCGATCCGAAAATCATGTCCCACGGGATGCCAGCGAACTTGGCCATGTTCAGCAGCAGCGAGACATTGCCGTTCGACAGCGGCCCGATGATGAACCGCGACTTCAGGCGCGTCAGCCCGGGGATCGCATCCGCCCACGGATGCAGCCGATGCCAGCCCAGATTGATATGGACCAGATCCTCTTCCGACAAACCCTGGATGCCGAAATCGCTCACCAGCCGGTCCAGCGACGCCCGGTGCAGGTCGTCCAGCCGCGTCCAGGGCAGTTCGCCCTTGCGGACCCGGTCCATCGACGGATGGTAAGCCGCCCGCCAGGCATCCACCAGCGCCGCCCAGTCGGCGGTCACGCCCCGTCCGGCGACATAGCTGGTCAGGTCGGCGATCAGGCTGGATCGCCAGTCCACGACCGAACCGAACGTATCGAAGACGATGGCGACGGGTTGTTTGCTGGGCATTGGGGCCTCCCTGGTATGGCCGAAAGGAACCCTGTCAATCGGATGCGGTCAACCCGCCTTGCGCAGCCATGCCAGCAGTGGCCGCCACAACGACTGTTCTGCTCTGGCCCCGGCGGCCATACCGATATGCCCGGCGAGGGGTTGATGCAGCACCGCGTTGGGGATCAGTGCCGCCAGCGGGCGCGCGGATTCGGGCGGCACGATCCGGTCGCGGCCGGGCACGGCAACGAAAGCGGGTGCGCCAATGGCGGCCGGATCGACCGGCAGGCCGGCGATGCGCCAGTTCCCCCGAACCGTGGCGTTCTCGCCATACCATTCCCCAAGGCAGGTCCGTGCCACTGCGGCGGCCAGCGGGATACCATCGTTCAACCAGTCCTCCAGTGCCACGAACAGCCTGGCCCGCTCGCTGTCCGGGGCCAGGCGGGCGAAGCCGCGATACTTATCCGCGACCCCCCATGGGTCCAGCAGCGCGAACAGCGATTGCAGCACATCGACGGGCAGCGCATCGCCGAACGCCAGGACCGGTTCCAGCATCGGCAGCGTCCGGGCGGCTTGCACGGCGCGTTCGGCCTCCGGCGCATGGAAATCCCACGGTGCCGCCAGCAAGGCCAGTCCGCCGATCAGATCGGGGCGCCGCTGGGCGGCCGCGACGGCCAGAGTGCCGCCCATGCAATATCCGGCGAGCACGGGCGCCGTCCCGGTGAGGCGGATGGCGGCGGTCATCGC
>JAKBCJ010000574.1 GCA_021807975.1 Pseudomonadota bacterium
GCGACCCGACGGAACACGGGGTTGGCGGGGTCTAGCGCCAGCGAGTCCCCGGTGGGCTGTCCCGCCAGCAGGCGGCGGGCGAAACGGTAGGCCAGGGTGGCCTTTCCCACACCCTCTGGCCCGGTGATCAGCCAGGCGTGGTGCATCCGGCCGGAGCGGATGGCGTCCAGGATCGTGGCTTCGGCTTCGGGGTGACCGAGCAGAAGTGGGTTGGCGCGGGGGTCTGGGACGGACATGGGGGGAGTATAGCGTGGCCGTGGCGGTTCGGGCAGCAGGGGAAACGGCGCGGTTCAGGTGCCGGTGGGCGGCGATTGCGTCCGGGGGGCGGGCGTTGGAAGTGGGGAGTTGGGCGTGATCGGGCTGGGGGACTGTCCCGTGGGCGTCTCGTTTCCCACCGTCTGGGATTCCGGTTCGGTTTTCGGTTCTTCCGGCAGGGAGTCGAGCATGGATTGGGCGGCAATGTGCCGGGTCCATTCGTCCTGATCGGCGTCGCGGTGAATGGTTTCGTGTTTGCGGCGCTGCTGCTGTTCGCGGACGAGGCGGGCATTCACGGCGAGCGCGAGTTTGACCATGGCGAGGTACTGGGCGTTCAGTCTGATGACCCGTTTTATGTCGCCGTCATGAAGGCGGATGAGGCGCATGACCTCCTGGGCCTGCGCGCGGGCGAGGACGGATTCGGCGGCTAACTCAGCCTCATTGGCGTTGACCGGAGCCATTGCCGCGATCCTGGCTATGGCGGCGTGGTTTCTGGTTTCGATTGCTTCCGGGGGGTCCTGGATCGGTGGGGGAAGCAGGGCGATCAGGGTTTGGGTCAGGTGGCGCCAGGCCCGGGTGTCGAGGTCTATGGGTGGGATCGGTTGGGCTTTCATTCTGATTCATTAGCGGAATATAGGAAAATAGTCAATACTATTGGTCAGCGCGCAACCAATGATCTTTCTGACAGCTGGTTCGCCCCGTCCACGAGGTTATCCATTTGCGTGTTTTG
The DNA here is from genome assembly GCA_021807975.1 of Pseudomonadota bacterium. Lineage (GTDB taxonomy): Bacteria > Pseudomonadota > Alphaproteobacteria > Acetobacterales > Acetobacteraceae > Rhodopila. The sequence goes on from JAKBCJ010000574.1 coordinate 986, forward strand.
TGTGCTTTGCGGTTCCATTGCCTTGCTTGGGTCGCCGAACCTTTCCGCTGCGTTAACGCTGGCCAATCGCTCTTGCGCGGCGGTGCCCTGTCTGTCCGCCCGATAAGGAAAATGGAACCGCAAAGCACGCAAAATACGCAAATGGCGACAATGCTTTATCGGCTCGGGACGAATCGTTTGATCTCCAGGCGAGGGTTGCCCGAAATTGAGTAGCAAAGCGGCAACATCTCGCTGCATTGCTAGCCGAGGTCAGCGATGGCGATCCCATCTTATGCCGCGCGGCGAATCAGGAAGCTGCGGCCGCCGTCGGGGCTGTGAACCAGGCCGCCTACGCGGACCAGGGCGGCTAGTACGGCCTCGATTTGCGGCAGCACGCGGCGGCCTTGCTTGAACCGGACGGCCAGGGCGGTGGCACCGAGCGGTTCGCCGGCGCTGGCGAGCATCGACAGGACGGCGGCGGTTTGTTCCAGTTCCTTCGTTGGGAAGCCTGGTTTCGGTCCGGTGGGTTCGGCCGTGGCGATCTGGTTCATCGCGCCGCCGGTCAGGGCCAGTTTGTCCTTGGCGCCGCCGAAGCGGGGGATCTGATAGTCGGGGCGTAGCCAGCGGACTTGCCCGGCGGCTTCCTCTTTCACCCGCTCCTGGTTCAGTGCCACGAGGCGGGCCAGGATGTCGTTGTCGGACAGATCGGCCGGCCAGCCATAGGCAGCGGCGACGGCGGTATCCAGTTCGTCGTGGTATTCCTTCAGGATCAGTACCAGCCCGTCGTCGAAAATGCGGCGGTCGGCGGCGTCCAGGGCATCGGGCGCGGTGCCGGCGCGAAGTTTCTCCAGCACGTTATACAGGCCCGTCAGCGTGAGATGCGCATGCTCGGCCAGCACCCGCTTGCGGTGGGCGTCGAGTTTTTCGGCGGGGACGCGGATGCGTTGTTTCTGCAGGTCGTCGGCGGCGGGGAATGGGAATGGGTCGAAGCAACTCGCCTTAATGAACCGAGGTCGGTCTTCAAGTGTCGAAGCATTTGCCTGAAACCAGACAAAGAAAATTCTTGAGTGCAAAACCCCAAGATGAACACCATCTGATAGCCCAATGGACATCAGAGCATCATCAGGAAGTATATCGTTTGATAGAAAAACAAAATTCCGATGTTTTTGAGTAACCGGGGTTGCGATAAATCGATCGAGTTCAGCAGTGAAGCCCCGCATCAGCGTATTTCTGCGGCCGAAAAGCCACCAATTTACTCTTCTATATTCTTCGTTGTTATTCTCCCTTTCTGGCTTTACGTTAGTGGAAAGATGCTGATAGACTTCAGGAAATCGATCGCGAACCTGATTGGAGTCCAACCCATCAAGATCGATAACCATTACCCCCCGCGGGCGGCTTGTTAAATCGCGGCCGTTACGATAGTTGCGGATGTGCTTTTCCAGCCCTCGGCGTCGGCCGAGCCCCAAATGCTGCGCCTCCTGAACCGTAACAATGAAGCCGGGGCCATGCAGTTTTACCCCTGGCGATGCTAGGCCCTCGTTCGCTAGCAATGCCCTCGCTTTGGTCACATCCACGCCAACGGTCAAATCAGAATTGATGATCCCTTGGGTTTCAACGAAATCTATAATAGGGGCATCCGTTGCCAGTCCCGATTCTCGTATAACTTGACGCAAAACCCCTTCACGAGCACCAGCTTCGACCACCGTCATAGCGATCCGCACGGCTGCCGCCTCCCGTGTTGCCTTAGTCCAAGGATGATCAGGGATTGCCATGACCAAGGAGACAGGCACTTTTCCTTGGGTATGCAGTTCAATAACCCGTCGGAGGAAGGTCTGGCTTATGGAGTTGGTTGTCACTAGCCCATCTTATTCCTTGCATAGCAGGGATTCGTAAACGGGCACGGCGGAACTGTCTGGAATCGCTTAGAGATTGGGTGCTGACGCCACTCTCAAGCTCCGGACAGACTCTGCCATGCCCGCCGA
>JAKBCJ010000096.1 GCA_021807975.1 Pseudomonadota bacterium
CGGGGAGGACGCGAACTGGGGCCGGATCGTCATGGCCGTGGGTAAATCGGGCGAACCGGCCGACCGCGACAAGCTGTCGATCGGTGTCGGCGGGGTCTGGATGGCCAGGGACGGTACTGTCGTTCCCGGTTACGACGAAGCGCCGGTTGTGGCGCACATGAAAGGAAAAGAGGTCGAAATCGCTATCGATATCGGCCTTGGCCGCGGATCGGCCACCGCCTGGACCTGCGACCTGACGCACGGCTATATCGACATCAACGGATCGTACCGCAGCTAGGCAATCTACCCCCGGGCGACGGTGCCGTGTGCGTCGATGCTCGACGCGACCGGCATCGTGGTCCCCACGTCAGGAACCGGGCCGCGACCGGCGCGCCGATCCGTGGCCGCCGCCAGCCGAAGGATCATCGTCGTCCCCTCATCGGGTTGGACCTCGATGCGAAGCGACCCGCCGCGCATCGAAACCCGCTGCATCAGGCCGCGCACGCTGGCTTCACGAAGCTCCCGATTTGCCGCCGGAACATCGTCGATGGCCGATATTTCGATCGTGTCGCCCCGCATCGACGCGGCCAGCAGCAGGCGGCAGGTTGGCGCCGCATGGACCGCCGCCGTCAGCAGTTCCTCGATCAGTTCCGCCAACGCCTCCAGACGCATCCGAACCAGCAGGCCCGGGGCTACCGCGATATCGGCCTGAACGGCATGGCTTCTCAACAGCGGTGTCACCCGCTTCAACGCCAGACGCACGGCCCGATCCACATCCGACCGGGTTTGGCTTTGATCCTGCGGCACATCGAGGTCCGCCGAACCCCACAGCGGATCGAACGGAAGCTCATACCGATCCAGCGGCAGCGGCGCCTTGGCGACGCGCCTGCTGCGCCAGCCCGCTGCGACGAACACGCACGAGACCGCCAACGCCGTGAAAAAATAGGTCACCCAGATCATCATCGCGCGCCACAACCCAACTGCCAGTCGTTTGTCGTAGCAGGAAAGCACTAACAAAAGGTAAACAAGACGCCGTGTTTTTCCGCATCCGCGGATGCAGGATCGTTGCGTATACAGTATTTGAATGCGCCCGTCACCATCCCATGTCGGCCGGCCGCAGACCCATCAGGACCTTGCCGGCGGATTCATAGTGTACCGGCAGCGCCGCGAGATGTTGAACCGCCACATGGGCATCGCGGAAATATCGCTCCAGCGGGTTGCGGCTGTAGATCGCGTTGGTCCCGGCCGCATGGAACACCAGATCGACGGCACGAACCGCTTCCCGCATGCCGTGGGCGATAGCCAGCCGAACCTGCGCAACGGGTTGGTCGAGGTTGGGGTCGTCGCGGCAGACCGCCTGCCACGCCGTTGCCGTCGCGTCGATTACATACGCCCGGGCGGCATTCAGGATGGCCTCGGCCTCGGCTAACCGAGCCTGGATATAGGGTCGGTCGCGCAGCAGCGTCGCCGATTGGGTGGTGCCTTCGCTGGCGGCAAGCGCCTTGAAGGCGTCGATGGCACCCCTTGCATTACCGAGGGCGTTGGCCGCCGTACCGGTCCAGGATGCGGCGAAGGTGATCCGAGGGTGGTACAAACAGCCGGTTTCCAGTGGTTTGTCGGCCACAGAGCAGGTATGGTCCGCGGGAACGAAGACGTCATCGACGATATAGTCCTGGCTGCCGGTTCCCCGCATGCCCATCGTGGACCATGTATCGACGATCGTTGCTTCATGCGCGGGTACCCACATTGCCCGAACCGTTGGCGCTCCGTTCGGTGTCAGGCGCGGGGCGTCACCATCCATGACGATGGCAGAACAATACAGCCAGGTCGCGTGGTCGATCCCACTGGCGAAGTTCCACTGGCCCTTGACCCGATACCCGCCCTCGGTCGCAAACGCCTTCCCCATCGGCCGCAGCGACCCGGCCGCTCGGAAATCGGCGGGCTGGCCCGCAAAACGGCGTCCAACCTCTTTCGGCATCAGGGCCATGAACGCGGCGATGGCGTTGGCCACCATCACGCACCAGCCAGCCGATGCGTCCGCCGTAGAAATCGCCTCGATCACATGGAAGGCGGTCAATGGCGGCAGTTCCAGTCCGCCCATCGACTTCGGCAGCGACATCTGGAACAGACCGCCGGCAGCGAAGGCCGCCGCGACATGCGGCGGCAGGCGGCGAGTCTGTTCCGCTTCCTGCCGTGCGGCCATAACCATGGGGGCGAGACCGCGTGCGGCCGCTACAATATCGGCGGGCGCTTGGCCCATATCGTTCGGTGCCATCGGCCGTTTCCTTCCAACCGTTTCCTTGCGCGAAGTATGACGCCGGTTTGCCGATCTGGCCAATACTGGCCGTCGGTCGCCGGATGCGTATAGTGGCGGTCATGGCGCATCCCCCGAACCCCTTGTTCGGCCCCAACCGGTTCAAACTGGGCATTTTCAGCGCGAACTGCGACGGCGGCCTGACCATGAGCCTGGCCCCGGAACGCTGGAAGGCGGACTGGGACGACATCGCCGCGATGACCCGGATCGCCGACGATTCCGGAATCGAATTCATCCTGCCGGTGGCGAAATGGCGCGGCTACCAGGGCAAGGCCAACATCTACGGCCGCTCGTTCGAGACTCTGACCCACGGCGCAGCACTTGGGGCGATCACCAAGCGGATCGCGATCTTCTCCACCGTCCATGTTCCGCTGGTGACCCCGGCGTTCGGCGCCAAGGCGATCGCCACCATCGACCATGTCACGCACGGCCGGGCGGGGCTGAACATCGTCTGCGGCTGGAACCAGGCGGAGTTCGACCTGCATGGCGTGACCATAGACCCGGACACCCGCTACGATCACGGCCTGGAATGGTTCCAAATCTGGGCAAAACTGCTGGAGGGCGGGCCGGAGTTCGACTGGGACGGCCGATTCTTCAAACTGAAGCGGCTGCAGACCGACCCGGTTTCGGTGCAACGCCCGCGCCCGCCCGTGATGTCGGCCGGATTCTCCCCGCGTGGCCGCGATTTCGCCGCCCGGGCCGCCGATGTGCTGTTCCTGAACGTGACGGAACTTGATCAGGTGCCGGCGCTGCTGGCGGATGTGTCCCGGCACATGGCTACGTACAATCGAACGATCGCGGTGTACACCATGGCGCACGTTGTCTGCCGGCCGACCCGGCGGGAGGCTGAGGACTATTTTCATTACTTTGCCGAAGAGATGGCCGACACCGAAGGTCAAGCCTACTACCGCCAAAACCGCGGCACCACCGTCCCGGGTGCGGCGGCGCCCATTGCCCGGCCGTTCGAAAACCGGTTCACACGGGGCAGTAGCAAGACATTTCAGGGCGGCTATCCGGGTGCGTATCCGTTCGTCGGCTCCCCCGACGATATCGCCGCGGAAATGGCGCTGATGAGTGCCAGCGGCCTGGCCGGATCCACTGTTGCGTTTGTGGACTACCTGAAGGAAATCCCGTTCTTCGTGCAAGAGGTTCTGCCCCGGCTGGAACGGCTGGGGTTACGGCTGCCTATGGTGATGCATGAGGAATGAAAGGCACACATCATCGCACCGTTCGGCCCATCGGATATCGGCGGAAACGGTGCTGGCCGGAAATTTTTCGGCGATAAATTTAGGGGATTGCACCACGTGCAACGCTTGATCGGCGAAGGCGTGGGATAGCATATCCACCCCGGAGACGCCAGCCGCGGACCATGCCACTTTGCGCACAAGAAGAAGTGTCACGACGAGGCCCGGTCGCAATCCAAACAGACGTGCGGTCTCACGGACTATCAGCAACCCGCGCAAGGCCAGCGATCAACCCGTACCAACTGGCGTGCCGGCGATCCTTGATCAAGGCACCGATATCGGCGGGCGTTCTCAATATATTGCCGCACATGTACGCGATAGCTTACTCCGCCGAAAGTAAGCTATCGCGTACATTCATCCATGTAAGCAATCGCTTACTTATCCCAAATCCGCCACCGCGAACGGCTGTGCCAGTTCGATCGCCCTTGCGGCGCGCAAGACCAGGTCGTCGCGGAACTGCGCCGCCGCGATCTGCACCGAGTTCGGCAGTCCGTCCGCCCGAGGCCCCATCGGCACGGTAATCGCCGGCTGGCGCGTCAGGTTGAACGTGAACGTCCAGGGCGCCCAGGCCGTCCACAACGAGCGTACCGGATCGACCGTCGGCGCGTCCGCCAGCGGCGGGCCGCCCGGCACGGTCGGGCACAGCACCAGATCGTACCGTTGGTGCAACCTCGCCATCGCATGGCCGGCGGCGGCTCGGATAGCCTCTGCATCCATGAACTCAATCGCGCTCATGCCGCCCAGGCTGTCGGCGACCTCGCGGATGCCCGACTCCAGCAAGTCTCTCAGTTGCGACGGGGTTCCGGCCACCAACCGAGCGAGGGCGGCGCCCCAGACGCGGCCGAAGCCGGTGCTGGTGTCGGGAAGGCCGGCGTCGGCCTGCTCCACATAGGCCCCGGCGTCGATCAGCAGTTGCGCCGCCCGCTCCACCGCCGCAATGCCGTCCGCATCCACCGGCGCGTCGAAGCCGGGGTTGTTCAGCACGCCGACTGTCAGGCCGGCCACCCCGGACTCGATCCCGTCGCACCAGTCGCGGGGATCGTCCGGCAGACAGAACGGGTCGCGCAGGTCCCAACGTGCCATTGCCCCGAACATCAGCGCGGTGTCCCGCACCGTCCGCGTCATCGGCCCGGCGCAGGAAACGGAGGCAAAGGCGCTGGCCGGCCATTGCGGAATGCGCCCGTAGGTCGGTTTCAACCCAACCAGACCGCACCATGCCGCCGGAATCCGCACCGACCCGCCGGCGTCGGTGCCGATGTGCAGCGGCCCGAACCCGGCCGCCCCCGCCGCGCCCGCCCCGGAGGATGAACCGCCCGTGGTATAGGCCGGGTTCCACGGATTGCGGGTGATACCGTGCAGCGGGCAGTCGCCGGGCGACTTCCAGCCGAACTCCGTGGTGGTGGTCTTGCCCAGGATCACCGCGCCGGCCGCTTTCAGGCCCATCACCATGGGCGCGTCGTCCGCCACCGGGTCGCTGCTGGTGGTCCGGCTGCCGCGCCTTGTCGGGAATCCGGCCACATCGACCAGGTCCTTCACCGTGCAGGGCACCCCGTCCAGCGGCCCGATCGGCCGGCCGGACCGCCAGCGCGACGTGCTCTCCCCGGCCTCTTGCAGGGCCCCGGGGTTCATCGCCGCGAATGCGTTCAGGCCGGGGTTCAACCGAACCACCCGTTCGGTGATCGCCTGGAGCACATCCACGGGGGTCAGTTGCCGGCGCGCGAAAGCGGCCAGCATGTCTTCGGCGCTTAAAAGGGCGGGATCGATATCGGGCATGGGGCTCTTTTCCGATGGGGCGAACTGGGTGCAGCATGGCGCCGACGGAGCGTGGAAGGAACCCCCCAATGAGCGCTGAACATCCTGCCCTCGAACCCTGGCAGTGGCCGGAGGAAACCTGGCGCAACATTGTCGGCCGTGCCCGGGCGGGCCGCAGCCTTAAACCGGCCGCATGGCCCAACGGTGCGCGCTGCGCCGTGGCGATCAGCTTCGACGCGGATCATGAGACGATACCGCTGCGCGACAACGACGAAAGCCCGATGCGGATCAGCCAGGGCCATTACGGCGCCCGGCAGGCGTTGCCGCGGATTCTGAAGCTGTTGGCGCGCGAGTCGGTGCCGGCGAGCTTCTTCTACCCCGCCGTCGCGGCGCTGCTGCACCCCGACGAGGTACGGGCCGTGGCCGCCGATGGCCACGAAATCGGCATCCATTCATGGATCCACGAGGTCAATACCGCCCTGCCGCGCGAAGCCGAACGGGAGCTGACCCTGCGGTCGCGGGATACGCTGGCGAAGATCAGTGGCAAGGAGCCGGTTGGCATCCGCACCGCGAGTTGGGATTTCTCGGTCAACACGCTGGACATCATCCGTGAGATGAACCTGCTGTACGATAGCAGCCTGATGGCCGATGACGACCCATACGAACTGTTGGACCGGGGAGAACCGACCGGGATCGTCGAACTGCCGCCGGAGTGGATTCGCGACGACGCGGTTTATTTCAACATGCTGCGATTCTCCGGCCTGCGCCCCTACACCCCGCCGTCGGCGGTCGAGGAGATCTTCACCGCCGAGTTCGACGGCGCTTGGGAGGAGGCCGGCATGTTCCTGCTGACCATGCACCCCCACATCATCGGCCACCGGTCCCGCCTGCCGCTGCTGGAACGGCTGATCGCGCACATGAAGGCAAAGGGCGGCTGCTGGTTCGCGACCCATGCCCAGATCGCAGCGTGGTGCAAACGGTAGGAATATCCAGGGCATACGGGCGCTTGGCTACCGTCCAAGATACCTCTCCATCAACCGAGCCTGCGACCCGTTCTCCTGAGCGATATGCAGCCATTGGTCCACGAACTGCTTGAACACCATGTCGCGCGGCAGCAGGTAGCCCAGCTCTCCGAAGTCGAACGGCTGGTCGGGGTGGATGGCGCATAGTGCCGGATGCAGTCTCTGCTGGACCTTTGCTTCGACCGCATCGGTGATCGTCACGTCGCCCAGACCGTTGGCCAGTGCGTCGAAAATGCGCGTGTTGTCGGGGAACGGGACGATCTGCGCCTGCCGCAGGTTGGTTCGGTCGAACCGTTCGTTCGTGCCGCCGGGATTGACCAGCCCCCTCACGCCCGGCCGGTCGATCGCGGCCAGCGAAACGTAACGGTCTCGTTGCGGGCAGCGGGCGATCGCGGCCTTGCCGGTGCGCATGACGGGTTGGGAGAACAGCGCTGCCATCTGACGCGGGAGGGTGATTGAAATGCCGCCCATGCCGATATCGAACCGGCCGGCCGTGATGTCAGGCAGCAAGGCGGCCCATGTCGTCGGCACGATCCGCGGCTTCACGCCCAGCGCATCGGCCAGGCTTTTCGCCATATCGGCATCGATGCCGCTGTAAACGCCGGTATCCTTGTCCAGACGCGAAAACGGCCAGTAATCGCCGGTCAGGCCAACCCGCAACGTGCCGCGGGCGACGATCTCGTCCAGCCGGGACTGCGCGAACGCCCCCTTCCCGGTCAACCCGGCCGTGGCCAGAACACACACAACCAGCACGGCCATCAAGCGCATCGGCGTTCCCCAATCTCGTTGCGTCGATTCGCCACGATGCCTAGGTTGGCGCCGGATCGCCATCCATCAGGAGTCAGTGCTTGAAGCAGCGTGTGATTGGCTGGGCAGTTGCCCTCGCCCTGTCGGCCGTCCATGTCTCCGCAAGTGCCATCGAGCCTGCCGCCGCCACCGATCAGGTGGTCAGGGCGACCTTGTCCAACGGGCTGCGGGTAGTGGTCGTCCCGAACCGCCTCGCGCCCGTGGTGACGACGGAGCTGAACTACCTGGCCGGGTCCGCCGATGCGCCGCCGGGTTTCCCGGGCACAGCCCACGCTCTGGAGCATATGATGTTTCGCGGCAGCGACGGCCTGGACCGGGATCAACTCTCGGAACTCGGGGCCTTGCTGGGCGGTTCCTATAATGCCGACACCACGGAAACCGTGACGCAGTACATCTACACCGTCCCGGCCGACGACCTTGATGTGGCGCTGCGGATCGAGGCGCTGCGCATGCACGGCCTGAGCTTGAAACAGGCGGACTGGGAACAAGAGCGGGGCGCGATCGAGCAGGAAGTGTCCCGCGATCTGTCCAGCCCCCTGTACACGTTCCTGGCGCGGACCCAGTCCATTCTATTCCACCAGACACCTTATGAGCACGATGCGCTTGGTGATCGTGTGTCCTTCGACAAGACCGACGCGGCACTGCTGCGGCGGTTCTATGAGACATGGTATGCGCCCAACAACGCAATCCTTGTCATCGCCGGCGATGTCGATCCGGCCGCGGCGCTGGATCGGGTCAAGGCCGCGTTCGGCGCTATCCCGCGCCGCGATGTGCCGCCGCACCAGCCTGTCCGGGTTCAGCCGGAACCGCCCCGGACGCTGAACCTGGAAACCAATTTCCCCATGGGCGTGGTCGCCCTGGCGTATCCGATGCCAGGTCTTAGGGCGCGCGACTTCGCCGCGGCCGATATCCTGTCCGACGTGCTGGGCAGCGAACGCGGGGCGCTGTATGGGCTGGTGCCGGCCGGTAAGGCGCTGCTGGCGCAGTTCAGCTTCCAGGCCAAGCCCGATGCCGGCTTCGGTCTGGCGATCGCCGCGTTTCCCACCGGGACCGATCCGGCCCCGCTGCTGGCGGAGGTCCGGCGGATTATCGCCAACGCCGCGCAAAACGGCGTGCCCGCCAGCTTGATAGAGGCCGCCAGACGCCAGGAACTGGCCCAGATCGCGTTCCGCGGCAACAGCATCTCCGGCCTGGCCGAAAGCTGGTCCAATGCGCTGGCGTTCGAGGGCAGCACCTCGCCCGACGACGTTGCCAAGGCGTATGCGGCGGTGACGGTCGGGGATGTGAACCGCCTCGCCCGCCAACTGCTGGACCCGGACCATGCCGTCACCGCCATCCTGACACCCCGCGCATCCGGCAAGCCGGCGGCCAGTGCCGGGTTCGGCGGTTCGGAATCGTTTGGAGGTGCGCCCGACCATCCGGTGACGCTGCCAGACTGGGCCGCCACGGCGTTGGCGACGCCGCATCTGCCGGACCCGGGCGACGCGCCGGAGGTCAGCATCCTGCCGAACGGATTGCGCCTGATCGTCCAGCCCGAACATGTCAGCCACACCGTATCGGTCTATGGCGAGGTAAGGCAGGTGCCGGCGATGCAGGAACCGAAGGGGCAGGAGGGCATCGCCGCCCTGACCCGCGACCTGTTCGATTACGGCACCCTGTCTCACGACCGGATCGCGTTCCGCGAGGCTGTCGACGCGCTGGCGGCGCGTCTCCAGGCGGGGACCAGCTTTTCGCTGCGGGTGCTGACGCCGGAATTCGCCGACGGCATGCATTTGCTGGCGGAGAACGAACTGCACCCCGCCTTTCCGGCCGAAGCGTTCACCGTGGCCCGGGCACAACTGGCCGAGGGTCTGGCCGGCCGGTTGGGGACGCCGGCATATCGGGTCAGCCTGGCCTTGAAGCACGCGGTGGCGCCGGACGGCGACCCAACCTTGCGGCAGCCCGGGCCGAAGTCCGTCATGGCGCTGCGGCCCGAAGACGTGCGGGTGTTTTATGCCGCGGCCTACCGTCCCGATCTGACGACCATCGTGGTCATCGGCGACGTCACCGCCGAACAGGCCCGCCGGGTTGTCGAAGACAGCTTCGGCGCGTGGCACGCCGAGGGGCCGACTCCGGCCATCGACCTGCCCCCGGTGGGACCCAACAAGCCCTCCGTAGCTGAAATCGCCGACGGCAGCGCCCGGCAGGACAGCGTCACGCTGGTGGAAACGCTGGGCGTGCCGGTGGATAGCCCGGACCGCTATGCCCTGCTGTTGGGCAATACCGTGCTTGGCAGCGGCTTCTCCTCCCGGTTGTATCAGGCGCTCCGCATCCGTTCGGGGTACGTCTATTCCGTCGGCAGCGACATGGAGTGGTCACGGACGCGGGCCGACTACGCGTTATCTTTCGGCGCCGATCCCGTGAACGCCGAAAGGGCTCGGAAACTGGCCGTCCAATCCCTGCGAGACCTTCAGATCGCCCCGGTCGGGGAAGGCGAACTGACCCGGGCGAAGGCGGAACTGCTGCGCCGCCTGCCAATGCTGCGGGCCAGCGTGGGCGGGATCGCCGGCCAGTATTTGCGCCTGATCGATCAGGGCCGGCCATTGGATTCAGCACGCCGGGCGGCAGAGCAGTACCTGACGATCAGCGCCGGCGATATCCAGCGGGCATTTGCCAAATGGATACGGCCGGACGATCTGGCGCAGGTGACCCGAGGGCCGGCCGAGTAGGCTGTTCTAACCTTTCGCCAGGATGGCCGCTGCCGCATCGCAGAACACCTGACACCCCAGGACAATGTCCTCATCGCGGGTGTTTTCGGCGTAATGGTGGCTGATCCCGCCGATGCTGGGTACGAACAGCATCCCCGACGGCACGATCTGGGAGAGGATTTGCGCGTCGTGCCCGGCCCCGGACGGCATCGGCTGATGCAATCCGGGTGCGTGGCGCTGGGCGGCCTCTTGCAGCGCGGCCTGGAATCCGGGGTCCATCGCGGCGGGGGTGGATTGGCCGCGATAGGGAACGGACACCTCGCACGGGCCCTTGGCGGCTTCGTCCAGCAGGCCGTCGATCACCTTTTCCAGCGCCCCCAGAATCGCCGGGTCGGTGTCGCGGAACTGGAACACCAACTCCGCCGCGCCGGGGACGATGCTCGCCGCGCCGGGTTCCAGCTTGATGTCGCCGATGGTCCACACGGTGCGTGGGCCGGCGACGGCGGGAAACCGAGCCTCTATCCCGGCGGCGAATTTTATCAGAGCGACGCCGGCATCCTTGCGGACCGCCATGCGGGTGGTGCCGGCGTGGTTCTGCTGGCCCTTGAAGTGGATGCGGTAGCGGCGGCTGCCGACGATCGCGGTGACGATGCCCAGCCGCAGGTGGTGATCCTCCAGTTCGGCGCCCTGTTCGATATGCGCCTCCAGATAGCCGCGATAGCGCGCGGTATCGATCTTCTGGCGTGGCCGGCCGGAGAAGCCGGCCTGGCGCAGCGCATCGCGCAGCGAAACCCCGGTTTCGCGGTTGGAGCAGACATCGATCTCATGCTCCGTCAGCAGGCCGCAAAATGACCGGCTGCCGACGAACGGGCCGAAATGGCCTTCCTCGTCGGCCCAACTGCCGACATCGATTCCGCGACCCAGCGTGCGGGCGACTTCCAGGCCGTATAACACGCCCATGGCGCCGTCGAGCCAGCCGGCGTGGTTCTGGGTTTCCATGTGGCTGCCCAGCAGCAGCTTGCGCCCGGGTGCCGGGTCGCGGCCATAGACATTGCCGATTCCGTCGATGGAGGAGTCCAACCCGGCCTCGGTCAGCTTGTCGGCGAGCCAGTGCCTGGCCTGAACGTCCTGCGGGGAGAAAGTGGGGCGATGGACGCCGGTTTTGTATTTGCCGATTTCCCGCGCCGCGTAGAGGTCTTTCAGCAGGCGGTTGCCGTCGATCGCGGGCATGCGTGTACTCCAGGTTCAAGGCCGCAATGCACCATAATTACGCCTTGGGCGTCCAGGTGGGGCGACGGGCGAGACCCTGAACTGGCCCCGTCCGCCGACGCCGCTATCCCCGGCGCGGCACGTTCAGGTTCACCGTCACGTTCTTGCGCTGGGTGAAGCTGTCCAGCATCCCCTCCAGCGAGAACTCCCGCCCGATACCGCTCTGCTTGTACCCGCCATAGGAGTGGCCTGGTTGCTGGCCGAGGCCCTGGTTCACCTGCACCCAGCCGGACTCGATGGCGTGCGCGGTGCGCAGCGCGCTGCCGATTTCGTGGGTCCAAACGTAGGCCGCCAGCCCGTAATGGCTGTCGTTGGCCATGCGGATCGCGTCTTCCTCGTTCTTCCAGGGGATCGCCACCAGCACCGGCCCGAAGATTTCCTCCCGCGCCAGCCGCCAGTCGTTGGAGGTATCGGCGAACACAGTCGGGATGGCGAAATACCCCTGGCTGAGCGGCCCGTCTTTCGGCGGCAGGCCACCGAACACCAGCCGGGCATCCTTGCGGTGCAGTCCTTCGTCCACATAGCCGCAGACCTTGCGGAACTGCTTTTCATTGATGATCGCGCCGATGTCGGACGCCTCATCCAGCGGGTCGCCCATCTTCAACGACTGGGTCTTGGCGGTCAGCTTGTCCAGGAAGCTGTCGAAGATGTCCTGATGCAGGAACAGCCGCGATCCGGCGGTGCAGGACTGGCTCTGGCGGGTGAAGCGCATGCCGGAGATAACCCCGTCCACCACCCAATCCTCATTCGCGTCGGGATAGACGATAGACGGGCTTTTCCCGCCCAGTTCCAAAGATACCGGCACGATGCGGTCCGCCGCCGCGCGCATGATGATCTTGCCGACCTCGGTGGAGCCGGTGAACGACAGCTTCATGATGGCCGGGTTCTCGGCCAGCGGGCCGCCACACTCCGCCCCGGTGCCGGTCAGCACGTTGATCACGCCCGGCGGCAGGAATTCCTGGCAGATTTTCGCCATGAACAGCACGCCCAGCGGCGCGTCCTCGGCCGCTTTCAGCACGATGGTGTTGCCCGCGCACAAGGCCGGGGCGATCTTCAGCGCGCCCAGCAGGACCGGCGCGTTCCAGGGAATGATGGCGCCGACGACGCCCAGCGGTTCGCGGCGGGTGTAGCTCAGGACGTTCTCGCCCAGCGGAATGGTCTCGCCCTTCAACTCGCCGGCCAGACCGCCGAAATAGCGGAAGATGTCGGCGGTCAGGGTGGCTTCCGGACGGGCCTGGGTACGGAGGGCGTTGCCGGTTTCCTCGGCGATGATGCGGGCGAGTTCCTCGATGCGGGATTCCATCGCCTCGGCGATGCGCAGCAGCAGACGGCCGCGCTGGCGGGGCGGAATTTTGCTCCAGGAAGCGAACGCTTTCTGTGCGGCGACCACGGCGCGATCGACATCGGCCTTGGCGCCGCGCGGGATGGTGGCGATCGAGGTGCGGCGGCCGGGGTTTTCCACCACCAGGGTTTCGCCCGACGCGGCATCGACCAGGGCGCCGTCGATAAGCATCTGAACGTGATGCGGCCGGGCGGCGGCTGAACGCATCTGTTCGGTGACGGACATGGCGTACTCCTCATTATGTGTTATGTTGCGGCGGATATAGCGGGCCGCTGGAACCCGTCCGGGGACGGACTTGCCGAAACCATCTCGCCGGAAAGATACTGATGCATGGACACGCTCTGCTCAAGCCCCCCGGACCCGGATGTCGCGGCATCGGTCGGCGTTTTGGTTTATGACGCCGGGATGGAGCC
>JAKBCJ010000575.1 GCA_021807975.1 Pseudomonadota bacterium
CGATTCCGGCACCTTTGCCGACCGCATGATCATGGAAGGCGACCCGTTTGTCCTGATCGAGGGCATGACGATCGCCGGGATCGCCGTCGGGGCCGATAAGGGCTTCGTCTATATCCGTTCCGAATACCCGCACGCCATCGATGTGCTGGACCGGGCGATCACGATTGCTCGGCGCGCGAACTGTCTGGGCAAAGGGGTTCTGGGGTCGCGATACGATTTCGATCTGGAGATCCGGGTTGGTGCCGGTGCCTATGTGTGCGGCGAGGAAACCGCGCTGCTGGAAAGTCTGGAAGGCAAGCGCGGCGTGGTGCGCGCCAAGCCGCCGCTGCCCGCGCATAAGGGGCTGTTCGGGCTGCCGACGGCGGTCAACAATCTGGTCTCGCTCGCGTCCGTGCCGGTGATCCTGGCCGATGGTGCGGCCGCCTATCGTGATCTGGGCCTGGGGCGGTCCCGCGGCACCATGCCGATTCAACTCGCCGGTAACGTCCGTCATCGCGGGCTGTTTGAGGCTGCGTTCGGCATGACCCTGGGCGAACTGGTGGACGATATCGGTGCCGGCACCGCGTCCGGCCGGCCAATCCGAGCGGTGCAGGTGGGGGGGCCGCTGGGGGCCTATTTCCCGCGTGCACTGTTCGATACGCCATTCGACTACGAGGCATTTGCCGCCAAAAACGGGTTGATTGGCCATGGTGGCGTGGTGGTGTTCGACGACACCGTCGATATGGCCCGTCAGGCGCGCTTCGCGATGGAATTCTGCGCGATTGAATCCTGCGGCAAATGCACCCCCTGCCGAATCGGGTCCACCCGCGGGGTCGAGGTCATCGACCGTATCCTTCGCGGCGAAAAACGTGCCGAGAACCACGCGCTGCTGACCGATCTCTGCGAAACCATGCGCTTGGGCTCCTTATGCGCCCTGGGCGGTTTCGTGCCCTATCCGGTTACCAGTTCGCTTACCTACTTCCCCGAGGATTTCGGTCTGCCGGCTCCGCTCGCTTCGGCAGCGGACTGAAAGGAAACGCATGTCCCTGATCAGCGAAATCGACTACGGCACCCCCGCCAGCCAGGCGGACAAGACCGTCACGGTCACGATCGACGGCTTCCCGGTCACCGTGCCGGAGGGCACCTCGATCATGCGCGCGGCCATGGAGGCGGGCATCCAGGTGCCGAAGCTGTGCGCCACCGATTCGATCGAGGCCTTCGGTTCGTGCCGGCTGTGCCTGGTGGAAATCGAGGGCAGGGCGGGGACACCAGCCTCCTGCACCACCCCCGTCGGGAACGGCATGGTGGTGAAGACGCAGACCGGCAAGCTGAAGAAGCTGCGGCGCGACGTGATGGAGCTTTATATCTCCGACCATCCGCTGGACTGCCTGACCTGCTCGGCCAACGGCGACTGCGAATTGCAGGACATGGCCGGTGCGGTGGGCCTGCGGGAGGTGCGCTATGGCCAGGAGGGCGCCAACCATTTCGATGCGGTCAAAGATCAATCCAACCCCTACTTCACCTTCGACCCCGCCAAGTGCATCGTCTGCTCCCGCTGCGTGCGCGCCTGCGAGGAAGTGCAGGGAACCTTCGCGCTGACCATCGACGGACGCGGTTTCGCTTCTCACGTCGCCGCCGGCATGGATGAGCCGTTCCTGGCGTCGGAGTGCGTGTCCTGCGGCGCCTGCGTGCAGGCCTGCCCGACCGCCACGCTGATCGAGAAATCCGTTATCGAGATCGGCCAGCCCGAACATTCCGTGGTGACCACCTGCGCCTATTGCGGCGTCGGGTGCAGCTTCAAGGCCGAAATGCGCGGCGAGGAAGTCGTGCGGATGGTCCCGTACAAGGACGGCAAGGCCAACCACGGCCATTCCTGCGTCAAGGGAAGGTTCGCCTGGGGCTACACCAACCATCGCGACCGTATCCTGAATCCGATGATCCGCGAACGGATCAGCGATCCGTGGCGCGAAGTCAGTTGGGACGAAGCCCTGGGTCGCGTCGCCAGCGAATTCAAGCGCATCCAGGCGCAGCGCGGGCGCAACTCGATTGGCGCGATTACCTCCTCCCGCTGCACCAACGAAGAAACCTATCTGGTGCAGAAACTGGTGCGCGCGGTGTTCGGCAACAACAACACCGATACCTGTGCCCGGGTGTGCCACTCGCCCACCGGCTACGGCCTGAGCAAGACATTCGGCACCTCGGCGGGCACCCAGGATTTCGATTCGGTAAACGAGGCCGATGTCATCCTTGTGATCGGCGCCAATCCGACCGACGCCCATCCGGTGTTTGCCTCCCGCATGAAGAAGCGGTTGCGGGAGGGTGCGAAGCTGATTGTTATCGACCCGCGCCGCACCGACCTGGTGCGCTCCGCCCATATCGAGGCCGCGTATCATCTGCCGCTGCTGCCGGGCACGAACGTCGCGATGATGAACGCGCTGGCCCATACGATCGTCACCGAGGGGCTGGTGAACGAAAAATTCGTGCGCGAGCAGTGCGACGGTGAGGCGTTTGCCGATTGGGCGGCGTTCGTCGCCCGTCCCGAGAACAGCCCGGAGGCAGCTTCCCATTTCACCGGTGTCCCGGCGGAGACAATCCGAGCGGCTGCGCGGTTGTATGCGACGGGTGGTAATGCGGCGATTTATTATGGGCTGGGGGTGACCGAACACAGCCAGGGCACCACGACGGTGATGGCGATCGCCAATCTCGCGATGGCCACGGGGAACATCGGGCGCGAAGGCGTGGGGGTCAATCCGCTGCGTGGACAAAACAATGTCCAGGGCGCCTGTGATATGGGCTCGTTCCCGCACGAACTGCCGGGCTATCGGCACATTTCGAACGACATCGTGCGCGGGCTGTTCGAGAAAGACTGGGGCGTGCATCTGGATGCCGAACCCGGCCTGCGAATCCCCAATATGTTCGACGCGGCGATGGATGGGTCGTTCCAGGGCCTGTATGTTCAGG
>JAKBCJ010000097.1 GCA_021807975.1 Pseudomonadota bacterium
CGGCAGGCAGCCCAGGAACCGTTCGCCGCGCTTCGTTCCGTCCTTATCGAACACATCCAGCCGCAGCGGCAAATCGGTCTGCGCGGTGGACATCGGGGTCGGCTGAAATACCGTCCGGAAGCGGGATTTTGGCAGGATCGGGAAGGGCAGCAGGTAACCCCGGCCCATCGCCGCGGGCAAAGTTTGGATGCCGGGGTCGGGCCGCAGGTTGTCGCGTTCGACGTTGACGTGGGCAATGCGGATACGGTCGTTCTGCACGACCTCATACCGGGGCCGCACGACGTGACGGCCGGTGCGGACCTCTATCTGCGCGGGCCAGTGCAGTCCTGGCAGGTAGTCGGCCACATTCATGGCGATGGTCGCGAACGGGCCGATGGGCTGGTTCAGGGTCACCGGTTCCTCGGCGCCCATACGGTCCAGCGCGACAGTCCCGGGCGGGATCGGCACGGCGTGACTGTTCTGTAGCCACAGCACCACTTTTTCGTCTGCGCGCGGCGCCGGAAGGCCGGCGAAGCGGTCGGATGGCCAGGCATTGGCGTCATGCGTGCAGGACAGCGATGCGCCGTTGTCGGACGCAAACGTGTCCAGCGCGTATTTCACCACGTCGTGGCCGGCCACACCGATGGCGTGAATGAACAACTGGCCGGTGAACGGACCCAGGCCGAACCGTTGGCGAACGGCCTGACTTTCAATGGCGAATCCGCCGGCGCCGCCCGGCAGCGCCTGCTCCCACGACGCCAGGACAGTGCCGTCCGCATCGAACAGCCGCAGCCACAGCCTGACCCCGGACGCCCCGTAGCGCGCCCAGTAATTCGCCGACACCAGACGTGTGTGCATGCCATCTGCGTCACGGAAAAACGCGAAGTTGGTGGCGAAGTTCAGCTTATCCAGATAACGGCTGCGAACCGTCAGCATTTCGTCCGGCAGCCGGACATCGTCCAGGGTCAGGACGGCTGCGCCGGCGGGCAGCATATGGGCGATGCGCGCGACGATGCGGGCCGCGTCGAACGCCGCGACCAGGATCGTGCCGGCGCCGCTTGTTCCGATCCGGGTCAGCGGCTCCGCTGTCAGACCGCCGCGGCTCTCGCCCACCATGGCGGTGTCGTGGACGAACAGCCGCTCGAACGGGCCGGGATACATCGCGATCAGCGCGTCGGCGATACCATCCGGGTCGTACAGTGCCACCGGACCTTGCAGCCGGTCATACAGACGCGCGATCGCCTCGGCGGCGAGCGGGTGGGCCAGCGCCTTGTAGATGACGTTGCCGCCAGCCTTGGCGTCGAAGGTCTGAATGCGCAGCATGTCTGTCCTTACAGTCGCAACCGGCGGCGCATTTCCGCCGCCGCTTCTGGTGTATCGTTCAACGGCGCGACCTTCCAGGTAGAAAACCGGCCCTGAAACGGGCGGATACGGTCCTCGTCCAGCAACGGTTTCAAGAACATCTCCCCCCGGCGCCACGATCCGGGCAACGAGGCGATCATGACCGGTGCGGTCGTGGCGGCGGCTTCCGATATCATCGAAATACTGTCCTGCGTCACAATGATGGTGTCGGCCAGCGCCAGCATTCCGAAATATGGGTTCTCGCCCTGAAAATCCCACACCCAGCCGCCGAACGGGGCAATTGCCGTTCGGATCAGGTCCGTCACCGCCGAATCGGTGCGGCGCGACGGCGTCACCACGATGCCAACCTTGTCGCGCTCGGCCATCGCCGCCAGATCGGCAGCCAGCCGAGCGCCAGCGTCGCGGTCCAGGCGGAAGCGGCCGTTGTTGCCGCCCAGCAGAACCGCGGCCAGCGGGCGCCGGTACGGGGCGAAGCGCTCCCGCCATGCCGCGGCCTCGATCGCCAGCCGTTCCGGGGTGACGCGGTGCAGGGCGGTGCGGGACACGAACACATTGGGTCCGGTCAGCCGGTCGTGCGGGTTGACGACGATCAGGTCGAACTTGCCGATTTCCATGCGCGGGTTCTGAACCTGCACCACCTGCACCGATCGGCGCCGCAGCGCGGCCAGCACCGAACCGGCCATGCCGCCCGCGCCGATCGCCAGACCGGGCAGCGGCGCACGCACGGCATCGGCCACGGCGGACAACGGATTCGGCCACAGTTTCGCGGGGATCCATTTCCACGGCGCCGATGGGTGCAATTCGCGCACGTCGGGCGCCAGGCCAGCGGCCTCGGCCAGCCCCACGGCTTGGGAGCGCAGCCCGGCCAGGGCTTCGGTCATCACCCATGGGGCGGCGGTTTCAGACATGGCGGGGCTTTTCGGCGCCCTGCCGGCGCACGTCAATGCGCAATGGGCGGCTCGCAAGCCAGGACGCCTGCCTGTAACCTGCGTGCATCACCGGCAAGGATTAACAGCGCATGGATCGCGACCTGATCGGCTACGGCGCCAACCCGCCCAACCCCCAGTGGCCCGGCCAGGCCCGCATCGCCGTAAACTTCGTCCTTAACTTCGAAGAAGGTTCCGAACCATCCGTTCCCGATGGGGATTTAGGGTCGGAGTGGGCGCTGACCGAGTACGGCGGGACCAATCCCGGGGTGCCCGGACGCGATCTGGCGGCCGAGGGGATGTTCGCCTATGGCGTGCGTGTCGGCTTCTGGCGGCTGCTGCGCCTGTTCCAGGAACGCAACCTGCCGATGACGGTGTTCGCCTGTGCCCTGGCACTGGAACGCAACAAACCGGCGGCCGAGGCAATCCAGCAGGCCGGTTATGACATCTGCTGCCACGGCTGGCGCTGGGAAAAGCACTTCGAGATGGCGGAGGATTTCGAGCGGGAGCGGATTGCCCGGGCGGTGGAGTCGTTGCGGGCGACGATGGGGGATCGGCCGCTGGGCTGGTATTGCCGCAGCGGCCCGGGCGTGAACACGAGGCGGCTGCTAGTGGAAGAAGGTGGCTTTTTATATGATTCAGATGCCTATGACGACGAATTGCCATACTGGACGAGGGTAGCCGGCAAATCGCATCTGGTCGTGCCGTACACTCTGTCCACCAACGACGCGAAGTTCGCGCGCGGTGCGTTCGGGACCGGCGACGACTTCTTCCATTATTGCCGGGATGCCTTCGATTTCTTGTATGCGGAGGGCCGAAGGCAGCCGAAGATGCTGTCGATCGGCCTGCACCAGCGGCTGATCGGCCACCCGGCCAGGGCGGCGGGGCTGCAACGGCTTCTGGATCATATCGGCCGGTTCGACGGTGTCTGGGTGACAAGGCGGCTGGATATCGCCCGTCACTGGGTGGTGACGTTTCCCGCACCGGTTGCCGGTATGCCGGGGGACTGATACCAGCCCCGCGAAGTCGCGGATCACGCGGGGGCGGACGAAGACCATGCCGCCCGCCATGATGCGGCTGGCGGACGAGGGAAGTGAATGAGCACGGGCCGGCAGAACATCTTGATCGTCAAACTGGGGGCCTTCGGCAATATCATCCTTTCCCTGGCTGCCTTCGCCGCCATTCGGGCGCACCATCCCGACGCGAAAATCAGCGTGCTGACGAGCAAGACATATGCCGGGTGGCTGCGCTCGTTTCCTTACTTCGACGAGGTGCTGATCGATCCGCGTCCGGAATGGTGGGATCTGCCCACCGTTCGGCGGCTGGCGCGGATGCTGGCCGGTGGCCATTTCAACCGGGTTTACGATTTGCAAACGTCGAAGCGGTCTTCGTGGTATTTTCATTTGTTCCCAGCCAAGCGGCGCCCGGAATGGTCGGGCATCGCGTTCGGCTGTTCGCACCCGGACCGCGATCCGAATCGCAACAGCCTGCATGACGCGGTTCGTCAGATCGGGCAGTTGCGCCAGGCCGGCGTCGCCACGTTTCCGCCGGCCGATCTGTCCTGGTGCACCGGCGACATCGGCCGCTTCAACCTGCCCGCCGCCTTCGCGCTGCTGGTGCCGGGCAGTTCGCCCCAGCGGCTGGCCAAGCGGTGGCCGGCCGCGCGTTATCAGGAACTGGCAACGCGGTTGGCCGGCCGGGGCATCGCCTCGGTCGTTCTGGGCGCTGCCGCCGAGAAGGGATTGGCCGCCGGCATACCGGCGGGGATCGACCTGATCGGGCAAACTGATTTCGGCGACCTGTGCGATCTGGCAAGGGCAGCGCGGTTCGCGGTGGGCAACGACACCGGGCCGATGCATCTGATCGCGGGCGCCGGATGCCCGTCCATCACCCTGTTTTCCAGGGCTTCCAACCCGTTGCAATGCGCCCCCGCCGGACCTTGGACCCGTTATCTCCAACGCCCCGATCTCGCCGATCTGACAGTGGACGATGTGATGAAAGAACTGCCAGCCCGATGACCGACATCTCGATCCCCGCCCGCCAGCCGGCAGTCCCGGCGCTGGATGGGGTGCCCATGCCGCAGCGCATGTGGGCAATCCTGACCATCGCGCTGGGCCTGACCCTGGCGGTACTGGATGGCGGAATCGCCAACGTCGCCCTGCCCACGATCGCCCGGGAGGTGAACACCTCGCCGGCCAATTCGATTTGGGTGGTCAATGCCTATCAGCTCGCGGTGACGATTTCGCTGCTGCCGCTGGCCTCGCTGGGGGAGATTTACGGCTACCGGCGCATCTATCAGGGCGGATTGGCGCTGTTTACCGTGGCGTCGCTGGCGTGCGCGATGTCATCCTCGCTGACTACGCTGATCATGGCGCGTATGCTGCAAGGCCTGGGCGCGGCCGGGATCATGAGTGTCAACGGCGCGCTGATCCGCTTCATCTATCCACGCCGCTGGCTGGGGCGCGGGGTCGGGCTGAACGCCACCGTCGGCTCAATCGCCTCGGCGCTCGGTCCATCGATCGCCTCCGTCATCCTGGCGGTGGCGCCTTGGCCGTGGCTGTTCGCGGTCAACGTGCCCCTGGGGGTTCTGGCGGTGTTCATTGCCTTGCGCGCCCTGCCGTTGACGCCGCTGTCCGGCGGCAGGTTCGATCTGACCAGCGCCGGTCTGCAGGCGATGGCATTTGGCACGCTGCTGTTTGGTGTATCCGAACTGGGGCACGGCGATTCATGGATGCATGTGGCCCTGGAACTGGCGATCGCCGTCGTCTCCGGCGTCGTGCTGGTGGTGCGCCAGCTTAGCCGGACCGCGCCGCTGCTGCCGGTTGACTTGATGCGGATCCCGCTGTTCGCGCTGTCGATCGCGACGTCGGTATGTTCGTTCATGGCGCAGTCGATTTCCTATGTCTCCGTGCCGTTTCTGTTCGAGCACCGGTTCGGGCTGGATCAGGTGAAGACGGGACTGCTGATGACTCCCTGGCCGCTGGTGGTCGCAGTGATCGCCCCGTTCGCCGGCCGGCTGGCGGACAAATACCCGGCCGGGCTGCTGGGCGGGTTCGGCCTGGGGGTCATGGGGCTTGGCCTGCTGGCAGTGGCTTTGCTGCCGGATCACCCGACGATGCTGGATATCGCGTGGCGGATGACCGTGTGCGGCATCGGCTTCGGGTTTTTTAACACGCCGAACAACAGAGCGATCATTTTGGCGGCGCCGCCGATTCGCACCGGGGGGGCGAGCGGGATGCAGGCAACCGCCCGGCTGTTGGGGCAGTCGATGGGCGCGGCGCTGGTGGCACTGATCTTCACCGCGTTCCCGCTGGATGGAACCACGGTCGCGATGTTCATCGCGTCCGGAATCGCCGCGGTGGCTGCCATTGTCAGCTTCAGCCGGCTGGCTGCCTAGCGCCGGTATCGCCATGCCGGGCAGACCGTCATAGGGTCGTGGCCTGTCATAATTGGTTCGAGGTTTGTCGATGACGACTCCCCTGGCCGGCATCACCGTGCTGGATTTTGGCCAAATTTTCCAAGGCCCCTATGCCACCATGCTGATGGCGAAGGCTGGCGCCGACGTGATCAAGATCGAACCGCCGGGTGGGGAGCCGCTGCGCCGCCGCGTTGTCGCACTCGGCGGGGACACCACCCTGCCGATGGCGATGCTGAACGCCAACAAGCGCGCGGTGACGCTGAACCTGAAGTCCGAAACCGGCAAAGACCTGCTGAAGCAGATGGTGGCGCGGGCCGACGTTCTGCTGGAGAATTTCTCGCCGGGCACCCTGGACGGCTTGGGTGTCGGCTACGACGTGCTGAAAGAGATCAATCCGCGTCTGGTCTATGCGACCGGAACCGGCTTCGGCATCTCTGGCCCCGACCGGGACAATCTGGCGATGGACTTCACCATCCAGGCGGCCTCCGGGATCATGAGCGTGACCGGCGATCCGGCCGGGCCGCCAATGAAGGCCGGCCCGACCCTGGTCGATTTCATGGGCGGCATCCACCTGTATGCGGCGGTCATGACCGCGCTGCTGCAACGCACGGCGACCGGGCAGGGGCAGTTGGTGGAGGTGGCGATGCAGGAAGCCGTCTATCCCACCCTGGCCTCCAGTTACGACTACCATGTTCGCACCGGCAAGGTGCCCCCGCGCGCCGGCAACCGCCAGGCCGGGTTGTCCAGCGCCCCGTACAACGCATTTCAGACCAAGGACGGCTGGGTGGCGGTTCATGTGGTGACCGAAGGCCATTGGCAGAATCTGCTCCGCGCGATGGGCCGGGCGGATCTGCTGAACGATCCCCGGTTCAATACCAACGAGGCGCGCACCGCGAATATGGACGCGACCGAGGCCCTGGTAACCGCCTGGACCCTCGGACTGAACAAGATGGAGGTCGTCGCGGCGGCGAAACGCTACAAAATCCCGGTCGCTGCGGTGCGTAACGCGGTCGAGGTGATGAACGACCCGCACATGCACGAACGCGGCATGCTGCAGCGGATCGACCATCCCTCGCTGGGGGAGATCATCGTGCCGAATTCGCCCTTGCGGCTGCATGGTTCGGATCGCGTGGACGCCGTCCCCAGTCCGAAGCTGGGCCAGCATAACGCCGAGGTATATGGCACTTGGCTTGGGCGCGACATAGCGGCGCTGGCGCGGGCCGGCGCCATCTAAAACACGATCAGCTTATCCACGTCGCGTCCGCGTCCGGCCGGTGCCTCGAAATCCAACTCAGGCCCGGCGGGAACGATCCCGGTTGGGTTGATGCGCCGGTGGCTCATGTAATAGTGCCGCTTGATGTGCCCGAAATCGACTGTTTCGGCGATTCCGGGCAATTGATAGAAGTCGCGGGTGTAAGCCCACAAATGGCGGTAATCGGCGATCCGCCGGATGTTGCATTTGAAATGACCGTGGTAAACGCAGTCGAAGCGGACCAGCGTGGTGAACAGCCTGATATCGGCCTCGGTCAGGGTATCGCCGCACAGGAACCGGTTGCGCGACAGACGTTCCTCCAGCCAGTCCAGCGTTTCGAACAGCGGCACGACCGCCGCTTCATAGGCTGCCTGGGTGGTGGCGAAGCCGGCTTTGTAAACCCCGTTGTTCAGCGTATCGTACACGCGCTGGTTGATCTCGTCGATCTCGGCCCGCAGTGGCTTGGGGTAGTAATCGCCCGGCGCGGCGCCGGCGTGGTCGAACGCGCTGCCCAACATGCGGATGATATCGGCGGATTCGTTGTTGACGATCGTCTGGGTGTGATGATCCCACAACACCGGTACCGTTACGCGGCCGGAGTAGGTTTCGTCCGCCCTGGCATACAGTTCGTAAAGATAGAGGCTGTTGTACAGCGGGTCGGCGACGACGCCCTCGCCGGGGGCGAAGGTCCAGCCGTTTTCCGCCATCAGCCAGTGTGTCACCGACACCGGAATCGTCGATTGCAAACCCTTCAGGGCGCGCACGATCAAGGTGCGGTGCGCCCAGGGACACGCCAGCGAGACATACAGCCGGTACCGGCCGGCAACCGCGCGGAATCCGTCCTGCCCGGTTGGCCCGGGGCGCCCGTCCGACGTGATCCAGTTGCGGAAAGCCGTGGCGCGGCGTTCGAAATGGCCGTCCTTGGACGCCTCTGGCTCCTGGTCGTGCCAGACGCCGTCGATCAAAAGCCCCATTCGAATTCCCCTTTAGCGTTGGTATGAAGCCGCTTCGGTCATTCCCTCGAACGGATCATGCCCTATCGGTGGTCGGCGAAGCGCCTGACCGCCGGCCCGCCGGCGATCTCGCTTACCAGCTTGCGCGTCATCGCCTCGCCGAAGCTGGCGAAGTCATGCACTTCCAGCACAAAACTGCCCGCCCCTCCAGTGACGTTGTTCCGGTAATAGTTGGCAAGGCCCCCCGGCGGCTGCACATGCGCGAAGGTCCAGGATGCCGGCTGGTCATTAACGATCGCCAGTCCGTTGACCACGATTCCCGCCTTCACCGCGTCATCCCTGGCCTCGGTCACCGCGCGGCCGGCATTGCTGGTCCCGTCGCCGCAGACATCGATGACACGCCTCGCGGGGGTCAGCGCGGTTTCCGCCAGCAGTTGCACCGCCTGATCAACCCCGGCGCCGATCGCGGTCCGGCCCCAGAACGATCGCGGCGCCGCCTTCAACCGAACCCCGAAAGCCTCGGCCGAGGCTTTGTCGCTAATCGTGGTCCAGTCCAGCACGGTGCGTACCTCGACGCTGCCTGCGAACTCGATATAGGCAATGGCGATCCTGCCAGCCGAACCGCCTTGGATCGAGTCGATTACGGCCTGACTGGCCAATGCGCTGGCATAGCCGTTCTTTTCCAGCGCGAACTCCCGATCGTCGATGCTGCGAGATACGTCGGAGACCAGAACCAGCGCCACATCGACATTCTGCGCCAGAGCCGGCGTACGCGGCACAGGGCCAACAGCCAGCAGCAGCGCAGCCATCGAAGCCAAGGCCATCCGGCGCATCGGCACAGACCTCCCGCTGGCAATGAAACGCCGGGCGGCGGCGTTGCGTCAAAGGAAATCGGCCTCCAGTGACGCCCGTGATGCCTTACTGGCTGGCCCAGACGATACGGTGAATCCAGGTAATGTCTGACAGATCGAAACTGTAGTCCGCATGTTCGGGGTTCAAGCTTTTCAGCTCCACCCGGCGCGCGGAGCGGCGGGCCAACTGCTTGGCCATGACCTCGCCCCCGACGGTGCGGACCACCACGCGATCGCCGCGGCGGATCGGGGCGGACGGGGAAACGATCACCAGATCGCCGTCGCGGAACACAGGTTCCATCGACTCGCCGCTGATTTCCAGCGCATAGGCGTTGGCGTCGGCGATGTCGGGCAGCCCGACCTCATCCCAGCCGCCACCGACGGGGTAGCCGCCGTCGTCGAAATAGCCCTCGCCGCCGGCCTGGGCAAAGCCGATCAGCGGTACCCGGCGCGACATGGCCCGTGCCGCGCCGACGTTGCTGGCCAGCGCCCGCGCGCCAGAGACCAGTGCGGTGAAGCTTTCCAGCGAGGCACCGGTGGCTTGCAGCACCTTGGCCACGCTTTCGGTGCTGGGCCAGCGCGCACGGCCGTCCGGCATGATCCGCTTGGATGGATTGAAGGTTGTCGCATCCAGCCCCGACTTCCTGGCAAGGCCGGAAGCCGACAGTCCATTTTCGGCGGCGAGCGTGTCGATCGCGCGCCAGACGTCTTCATGTTTCATCGTATCGGTTCCTGTATGCGACGCGCCCAAACCAAAATGGGACGAGTCGGGTCTGGCGTATTATCCTAGGAACTTGTGCCAAATGAAATAGGAAAAACAACCATATTTACTTGCAACTTCATGCAACCTATGGTTACATACATCAGCGTGAATGCCCGCGTTAAGCCAGTTCGGGAACCTTGGTCATGTCCGTCTCCTCCCCTCGTGCCTCCACCGTCAAAAGCCGTTCAGCGGCCGTCAGCCCCGCGACCCAGCCGTTCGACAGTGCCGAACATGCCTGGCTTTGGACCATGGCGGCGCTGATCGCCCGGCGGGAGGGCGCGCGGTACACGGCGAACAAGGGCGCGGTCGGCAGGCCGTGCGATCCCGACGATGTAGTGAAATGCCTGGACGGGTTGTTTCGCCAGCGGCGGATCGACCTGCTGCATGCCCGCATTCTGCGGATTTGGGGGGAGCGTCAGATCGCACCCAGCCCGGTTATCGCCATGGAGGCAAACGATCACAGGCTGTGGTGCGAGGCTCTCGCCCGGCTGGAGTGGCCGTTGCGGGTCAAGGGTATCGTCGTTTAGCTGTCAAACTAGGAAAATTATCGTTGACATTCCTTCCGTCCATCCACTAAGGTTCTTTTATCAACGGGCGAGGTGCGTCCGTCGGTGAAATCCTCCCGCGAAACATGTCAGCCGCTGCCCGCCCGGGTCAGCGGCTTTTTTTATATGAAAGGTCCTCGTCATGGCTTTTGCCATCCGCAATCTATCGGTTCTGGCGTACGCCAACGGTTTCACGCTTTGGCACTACAAATCCGGCAAAGACCGGCTGGATACAGTGGCCAGCGGCAATTATCTGGCGGACGCAGCCGATATGCTGACGGCTGGCGACCTGATCATGACCACGGCCGCGGACGGCGCACGGATTCTGTGCGTCACCCTGGCGGATGTGGAAACCGTGGTCACCGCGCCGCTTTCCTGACGTTCAGGACCTCGGCGGCATGACGGCTGGTCCCCTCCCGGGTCAGGACGAAACGCGCTTCGTCGCGCGCACACAGCCCCATTGAAGCCAGCCTGTCCAGGCACGGAAAATCCATCCGATCCGTCGGACGCCCCGCCGAACCGGCCAGAAACAGCCGATGCAACGCCGCCCTGCAGCAGGTTTCAAGATACGGCTGGTTCCACACCGGCCCTGTTTCCTCCGCCTGCCATTTCAAGGCAACCCCTTCGGTCAAAACCTGTCAGCGCGGTTCGCTTCGGTGCGCCGCAACGCCCGCCATGACGGACTGCAACGGCCGTGCGTCAATCGAAGCGGTTATTTCGCCGCGTCTCCTGACTCCCATCCGCTCCCGGGAAAATCGCAATCATATGATAGAATTTTTGGCCCTGTTCCGGGTGGTGCTCGACCTGTGCGTCGAGCTTGGCCAAGCGTCCGGCCGCAAACTGATCCAGCCGGTGCTGACGGCGGCGTGTCTGACCGGAGCCTATACCGCCATTCACATCACCAAAGAGGGCAGCCTGACCGCCGGCATCCGGTCTGCCTTCCTGGACGGCGAATCGATCACCTCCGAACGCCGCCGGTTAGAGGAGCAATCCAAATTGCAAACCGAACTCCATCAGTTCGCCGCGGCGAACAAACTGATCGATCAGTTGCTTGAAACCATGCTGGTGCGTGCCGGCGGTGCGTCGCGCGTACGTTTGAATGTGATCCACAACGGTGTCACCGGACTAACCGGCACCGGGCTGTTGCGCTATGACGTGACCAACACCGTAGCCGCGCCGGGCCGTCTGGCCGGGGCGGCGGTCACCAATCAGCCATTGTCGGACTGGAGCGATTTTCTGCCAGCGCTGCTGGCCGGCCAATGCCTCATTCACCGCGTCGCCGACCTTCACGCCATCTCCCTTCGCGCTCGGTTTGAGGCCCTGGGCGCGACCGGCGTTCTCGTGTGTCCCGCCGCCGACGTGCAGGGGAAAATCGTCGGGGCGATTTTTATCCTGTGGGATGGCGCCGATGCGGTGCCAGAGGGCGAGGCCCTCGGCCGGCTGATGGCCGCCGGGCAACATCTCGGCGGGCAGATCGCTGCCGTGCTCGATTTGCAGGGGCCTCCGCCCTGGCCAAGTGCGGCGCCTGCCGACGGGTAGGCCCGATCGAATGGATCGGCGGTGCCGGCGGGATTTTCGTCCTTCCCGTCGGCGTGGGCTGAAGGCATAAGCTGGTTCCAATGCTGTCCTCCCTTGCCCTTCCCGTGCTCCGCCTGCTCGATCCCGAGCGGGCACATACTTTGGCGATCAGAGCGTTGTCTTGGGGGGTGGGGACGAACCGGTCTGAACCCGATCATCCTGCCCTGGCGACCGAGGTACTGGGGCTGCGTTTCAGCAACCCGATCGGCCTGGCCGCCGGGTTCGACAAGAACGCCGCCGCCGGGCCGGCGCTGCTGCGGATCGGCTTCGGGTTCGTCGAAACCGGTTCTGTCACGCCGCGTCCGCAGCCGGGCAATCCCCGTCCGCGCATTTTTCGCCTGATGCAGGATCAGGGTGTCATCAATCGCCTGGGATTCAACAATCTGGGCCTGGACGTTTACCTGCGGAACCTGCGGGCGCTCAGCGGCCGCGGCATCCCGCTGGGTGCCAATGTCGGCATCAACAAGGAAGGCGCCGATCCGCTGCGGGATTACCCGGCGTCGATCGCCGCCGTCAGCGGGCTGGTGGATTATATTGTCATCAACGTCTCCTCCCCGAATACTCCGGGGCTGCGCGACCTGCAGTCGGAGGCGCAGCTTCGCGCCATTCTGCGGGCCGTCGCCATGGTCGGGAACCGGCCGCCGATCCTGGTAAAGATCGCCCCGGATCTGTCGCATGACGGTCTTGCTGCTGTCGTCGAAACCTGTGTCGAGGAAGGCATCCAGGGTCTGATCGTCGGTAACACCACGATCTCCCGCCCCGCTGGCTTGAAATCCCCGCATGCCGGCGAGTCCGGCGGGCTGTCCGGCCGGCCTTTGTTTCCGCTGTCCACCGCCGTGCTGGCGCGGGCGTCCCTGCTGGCCCGTGGCCGGTTGGTGCTGATCGGGGCAGGGGGGGTGTTCACCGGCCAGGATGCGCTGCTGAAAATCCAGGCGGGTGCGTCCCTGGTGCAGCTTTATTCCAGTTTCGCGCTGCATGGTCCGGCGTTGATCCCGCAACTGAAAGCCCAGTTGCTGACCGCACTGCATGGGGCAGGCTTCGCCAGCGTGCGGGACGCGGTGGGCACCCGGGCACTTGAACTGGCGGAGTACAGATAATGGAACATTTGTCCGGTTTCGCCCCGCTGGCGGCGCGCTACGATGGCTTCGTCCTGGATTTATGGGG
>JAKBCJ010000098.1 GCA_021807975.1 Pseudomonadota bacterium
TTCTTCAGCATGACGGCCTCCTCCCGGCGCTGGCCCGCGATCCGCGAACAGTTGAATGCGGTGAAGACGGAAAACCCGGATCGGCTGTACGTGCTGTCGGTCATCGTGCAGCCGGACCGGCGCGACGAACTGGAGGCTGACGGCTGGGTCGTGCATGAAGACCCGACCCGGGCGGTGACGGCGATCGATGCGATGGGCCGGTTCGGTTCGGGATTCGCCGCCAGGACGGGCGCCCCCGCCCCTGTCGTGCCCGCTGTGACCCTCCCGGCGTCGGCCCCGTCCGAGGCCGAGGCGAAGCAACTGCTGGCGACGGCCGGAATCGCGTCGGCGCCGGAAGCCGCCTGCGCCACGGCGGATGATGCGGTCAGCGCCGCCGAACGGTTCGGCTTCCCGGTGGTCATGAAAATCCTGTCGCCGGACATTCTGCACAAATCGGAAATCGGCGGCGTGCTGCTGGACGTTGCCGATGCCGGGTCCGTCCGGTCCGGTTTCGCGGTGCTGCTGGAACGCGCCAAGGCCGCTGCTCCAGCCGCGCGCATTGACGGCGTGCTGGTGGCGAAACAACTCAAAGGTGGCGTGGAGTGCATCCTGGGCATCCACCGCGACCCCGTGTTCGGCCCGATGGCGATGTTCGGCCTGGGCGGCATTTTCGTGGAAGTCCTGAAGGACGTGGTCTTCCACCGCTGCCCCTTCGGCGCCGACACCGCCGAGGCGATGATCCGCTCCATCAAGGGCGCCCCGCTGCTGCTGGGTGCGCGCGGCCGCAAGAAGGCCGATATCGCGGCTCTGGCGGATATGCTGTCCCGGCTTTCGGCGTTCGCGGTGGCGGCGGGCGATAGATTGGCCTCGGTCGATCTGAACCCGGTGTTCGCGATGCCGGACGGGGAAGGGGCGTTCGCCGTCGATGCGGTGATCGAGCTAGGGTAGGACCGGGGGGCGCCAGACGGCTGCAAAGCCGTCGAAGCGCCGCTCAGACCGGCTCCAGCACCAGATCGAACGTGATCAGCACCGGGTTTTCGCCCTTGACCAGCCAACCCTCATGCACCGAACCGGTCATGTCCACGACCAGCATATCCAGTGCGGCAACCCCGTCGCGGATGAACCCCTGGCGGACCAGCACCTCGGTCGCGGGATCTGGCACCGAACCGCCGCCGATGAAAGCGGCGCCGATCAGGCTGCCCAGGCTGCCTCTTACCCGCGCATTCGGGATGCCCTGAACACGGGAAATGGTTTCCAGCGCGGTCAGGATGTCCTCGTTCGGCTTAATCCGAGCGACGATGGCCTGCCCGGAGATGGTGCCTGACGGTTGAAACAGGGTGAAATTGGTCTCTGCGTCGGGCGCGGTTTCGATCCGGATGGTGCGGAAACCCCGGGCCGTCACCGCCGGTCGATTGGCCAGAACCGTATCGCCCGGCAGGATATGCCCGCCGCGCCGCTGCCCGTCCGGTTCGATCCACACCGCATGGCAGTGAATAAACGGCTTGCCGTCCGCCCAGCCAAATGTGGCGTTGGCCTGCTCGATCCTTGTCGTGCCTTCGGGCGCTACGGGTGCGGTGAAGTAGGCGACATGGGTTGCATCGTCCGCCGGCCCGGGCATCACATACCGGAACGGATTCAGCTCCGCGCCGGTCAGCGTCACGGTGGCGGACTGAAATCCGGCTTCCACCAGAGGATCGGTTATCGCACGGGTCAGCGTCGCGCCCGGTTCCAGCGTGTACAGCAGCGTGACCGCATCGCCGCGGAAGCAGTCGATCCGCTGTGGATGCGGCGGGCCGGGTTGTTGCAGCGACCGCATAGGTGCTCCTGATGGTTCGATTGCGGACAGGCTAGCGCCAGGGAACGCCGGGTCAATGGGCTGGGCGGGCGTTACCCGCGCAGCCGAAAGCGTTCCGCCAGCGTGAACGCCGCGCCGGGGGCCGCTTGGGTAATCAGACAGACGTCCTCCACCCGCCGGGGCAAGGCCAGGGGGAATTCGAACCAAGCCTCCGCGGCGGGCATGAGCCTCGCTTTCTCCGCTTCCGACAACCGCCGGGTCAGGGTCATGTGGAAGAACCACGACCCGAAAACATAGGGATATCCCCAGCGGACCAGCATCGCATCCTGTTCCGGCGACAGCTTCGCCTTGCGGCGGCGCGCCAGTTCGTCGGGACCGGGTGGCTGACGAAACGAATCCAGTTGCTCCACGCAGGTATCCGCCAGCGCCTGCAACGGCGGACATGGCGACGTTTCGCGCAACGCCAGGAAACCGTGCAAATCGACGACCTCCAGCCCGGGCAGATCGAACGGCGCGATCCTGGCCGTCATTTCCCGCACCGCCGACATCAGCGTCCGCCAGTCGCCAACCAGCCGCATCGGCGGCTTCAACGTGGCATGAAACCCATAGACGCGCGGTTCGGCGGTGATCGCATGGATATCGGGCACATCGGGCTGCCGGACCGGCGCGTTGGTGACGATATCCCGCCCCAGCCACGCGGCCCCGGCGGTGGTCAGCGGATCGTTGGCAGCCGGAGCATAGTACAGCGCGACTCTGGCCGTCATCAGATCACCCGCTCCCCGTCGCTCCAGACCTGCCGGACGATCGGCAGCGTTCCGTGCAGGCGGATACGCACCGCATCGGCGCGCAACCCTGTTTCTAACCGGCCCCGGTCGGGCAAGCCGGACATCCGGGCGGGATGGTCGGATACCATGGCGATGGCGGCGGGAAGGGTCAGGCCGTGTTCACGAACGCACTGGAACGCGGCCTCGATCAGGCTGGGCGGCACGTAGTCGGATGCGAAGGCATCGACCGAACCGGCCCGCACCAGATCGGCCGCCGACACGTTGCCGGAGTGGGAACCGCCGCGCACGATGTTCGGCGCCCCGGCGATCACCGCCATGCCAGCCGCCTTCGCCGCCTTCGCCGCTTCCATGGTCACCGGGAACTCGCTGATCCTGATCCCGTCGGCGGCGTTTTCGGCGATTTCTTCCACCGTGCGATCGTCGTGGCTGGCCAGCGCGATGCTGGTGCCGCGTACCCGATCCAGCAGGGCCTTGCGGTTGGGATCGCGCAACCGCACACGCTGGGCCTGCATTTCGCCGATCCGGCGTTCTACCGTCACTTCATCCAGGCCACCCTGGCGCCGCAGCTTGCGGTAGAAATCCATGTTGGCGTACTGGCCGACACCGGGGCTGTGGTCCATCAGGCTGATCATGCGGACCAGCGGATGGTCGGCCACCGGATCGAACAGGTCCAACACATCGGTCGCCGGTACCTCGCAGCGCAAATGCAGGAAGTGCTGCGATTTCAACAGCCTGGCCTCGGTCAGCGCGTCCAGATCGACCACGCCGTCCTGAAAGGTTTTGATCCGTTCCTTGTCGAAGCCCAGGTCGCCCAGGCACAGCGCATCCAGCACCGTGGTCACGCCGGCCGCCGCGCATTGCGCATCGTGCGCCACCATGGCGGAGCGAGACGGCCAGCGCGCCAAACTGCGCGGCTGCACCTGGCGTTCCAAATTGTCGGTATGAACATCGACCACACCGGGGATTACATAATCGCCGCCGACGTCGATCGCGTTGCGCAGCGCGGAGGGCCCCGGCTGAATGTCAGCGATGACGCGCCCATTCATGACAATCGTGCCGGTCAGAATTTCGTCGCGCAGAACCAGGATCGCGTTGGTCAGGATCGTCTCTTGCGTCATGCGGCTTCCTGGCAGGGAGTCATGGTAAACAGGCGGTCGGCGATGGCGTCACGGACATCGGCGTCGTGGCAGATCGCGACGATGGCGATGCCGAGCGCTTTGGCATCGCGCACCATCCCTACCACAACCGCTCGGTTTTCCGCATCCAAAGAAGCCGTGGGTTCGTCCAGCAGCAGAATTGGGTGGCGGGCGATGAAGCCGCGCGCCAGGTTGATGCGTTGCTGCTCGCCGCCCGAAAATGTGGCAGGGGGGATCGCATGCAGCCGTTCGGGGATATTCAACCGCTTCAGCAGGGCGCGGGCGTGCTGGCGTCCATCGCCACCGCGCGCCTGTTCGGCGACGATATCCAGCGCGGACACGCGGGGCACGACGCGCAGGAACTGGCTGACATAGCCCAGCGTCTCCCGCCGGACAGCCAGTATGGCGCGTGGATCGGCTCTGGCGATATCGGTCATTTCGCCGCGATGGCGGATCAGGATTTGGCCGGCATCCGCGCGGTAGTTGCCGTAAAGGCTGCGCATCAGGGTGGATTTGCCGGTCCCCGACGGGCCGGTCAGGACCACGCACTCGCCCGCGCTGACGGTCAGATCGATGTCGCGCAGCACCGGCATGCGCAGGCCGCCCCGCAAATGCAGGGTGAAGGTTTTCGCCAGTCCACGGGTCCGCAGCATGATCGTCATGCGCTGAGCACCGAACTGACCAGCAACTGCGTATAAGGGTGTTGCGGATCGTCCAACACCTGATCGGTCAGCCCCGTTTCCACGATCCGGCCTCGCTGCATCACCGCGATCCGGTGCGCCAGCAGGCGCGCCACGGCGATATCGTGGGTGACCAGCACCACCGCGATCCCAAGCCGGGCGACCAGCGAGCGGATCAAGTCGAGCAGCCGGGCCTGGACCGAAACATCCAGACCCCCGGTCGGTTCGTCCATGAACACAAGCCGCGGATGCGTCACCAGCGTGCGGGCGATCTGCAGGCGTTGCAGCATCCCACCCGAGAAAGCGCGCGGCAGATCGTCGATCCGTCCCGCATCGATCTCTACCTGCCCAAGCCAGTCCAGCGCTGCCGCTCGGATATCGCCGTAGTGGCGGGCGCCTTGCGCCATCAGCCGCTCCCCGACGTTGCCGCCGGCGCTGACCGTCATGCGCAGGTTCTGGCGCGGGTCCTGATGCACGAACCCCCAGTCAGAGCGATGCAGCGTCCGCAACAGCGGCGCCGGCATCGCGTGGACATCGTGCACCCGGTCGCCGGGGTCGCGATACCAAACCGAACCGCGATCGGGTTTCAACCGCCCGGACAGCACGTTCAGCAGCGTGGTCTTGCCCGACCCGGATTCGCCCACGATCGCCAGCATCTCCCCCGGCCAAAGATCGACCTCTACATCCGCCAGCGCGGGGATCGCGCCGAACGCCACAACAAGACCCCGGCCGGATAGTAAAGCGGGGTCGGTCATTCCGCTGCCTCCCGGCGGCGGGAACAATGGTCGGTGTCGGAACAAACGTACAAACGTTCGCCCGTATCGTCGGTCACCACCTCGTCCAGATAGGAGTCGGTGGCGCCGCACAACCCGCACGGATACGGCGCGTTGATCGTCCGGAACGGATGATCCTGGAAGTCCAGCGACGTCACCCGTGTCCAGGGTGGAATCGCGTAGATCCGCTTTTCCCGTCCGGCGCCGAACAACTGCAAGGCCGGCATCATGTCCATCTTGGGATTGTCGAACGCCGGAATCGGGCTGGGCGACATCAAGTAACGACCGTTCACCATCACCGGATAATCGTAGCTGATGGATATCTGGCCGAAACGAGCGATATCCTCGTACAGTTTCACATGCATCAACCCGTAATCCGCCAGCCCGTGCATGCGCCTGGTTTCAACGCGGCTGGACTCAAGGCGGAACAGCGGCTCCGGTTGCGGCACCTGATAAACGATGATCTGGTCTTCGCGCAGTTTCGTCTCCGGAATCCGGTGCCGGGTCTGGATCACCGTTGCATCAGCCGTCGCCGTGGTGGTGGCAACGCCGGCGGTACGGGCGAAAAACCGGCGGATCGACACTGCGTTGGTCGTGTCATCGGCGCCCTGGTCGATCACCTTCAGGACGTCGCCAGCACCCAGGATCGACGCCGTGACCTGAATCCCGCCCGTTCCCCACCCGTATGGCAGAGGCATTTCCCGCGATCCGAACGGCACCTGATGGCCGGGAATGGCCACCGCCTTCAACAGCGACCGGCGGATCATCCGTTTCGTCTGTTCATCCAAATACGCGAAATTATACCCTTTCATTCCGCCGTCCCCCGCCGGGCGCGCATCCCGCGCACGTTCCGCAGCTCGCTTTGGAAATCGACGTAATGCGGTAGTTTCAAATGCTCAACAAAACCCGTCGCCTCGATATTATCCGAGTGATACAGTACGAATTCCACATTCTGTGCCGGTGCCGTTACATCCTCCCCCAGTTCTTCCGCCCGCAGCGCCCGATCTACCAGCGCCATCGCCATCGCCTTGCGTTCCCCGAAGCCGAATACCAGCCCGTAACCGCGGGTGAACCGCGGCGGCACGGTTTTGGAACCCTGGAACTGGTTGACCATCTGGCACTCGGTCAGCACCACATCGCCGATATCGATGGCGAAACCAAGCTCCGGCGGCTCAATCTCCACCGATACTTCGCCCATGCGGATTTCCCCGGCGAACGGATGGGTCCCGCCATAGCCGCGTTGGGTGGAGTAGCCCATGCCCAGCAGAAAACCCTCGTCGCCACGCGCCAACGCCTGCAAGCGAACGTCGCGGTTGGCCGGGAACGTCAGCGGTTGGCGCGTCAGGTCGCCGGGTTCCCGGTCCGACGCGATATCAGGCTCGATGATGCCTTCCTGCCCGAGGATATCCGTTACACGCGGCATCGCTTCCGCATCGGCCGGCGCCACGGGTCCGGGTGCCACGGCTTCGTCGTCCAGCAAGGAGAAATCCAGCAGACGGTGCGTATAGTCATACGTAGGGCCAAGCATCTGACCGCCCGGCAAATCCTTGAAGATCGCTGAAATCCGCCGCTCGATCCGCATTCCACCGGTATCGACTGGT
This sequence comes from Pseudomonadota bacterium, assembly GCA_021807975.1. GTDB lineage: Bacteria > Pseudomonadota > Alphaproteobacteria > Acetobacterales > Acetobacteraceae > Rhodopila. The sequence continues at coordinate 6,750 of JAKBCJ010000098.1, forward strand.
TTGCTGTGGGCAAAGCGCGGCAGGGTGGTGCGATAGGCGCGCAGCAGGAACGCCGCCTCGATCAGGTCGCCCTGCGCCTGTTTGATCGCCAGCGCGGCGAGTTGCGGATCGTACAGCGATCCCTCCGCCATCACCCGATCGACCGCCCGGCCCATTTGCTGCTGGATTTGGGCGACACTCAGCGGCGGCACCGCCGGATCGCCGCGGCGTTCCTCCGCCAGCCAGCCATGGGCGGCATCGATGGCGCGTTCCCCACCTTTGACGGCGACATAAGCCATGGTTCAGGCCTCCTTGACGGAAACGCCGCGCGGCAGCGCGGTCAGCGTGTTGCCGGCGCACAGGATCAGGTCGATGCCGCGCGGGAACAGCGCATGATTGCGCTGCCAGATCGAGGCAAAATCGTCCGGCAGCCCGGCGATGCGGATAACGGCCGGCTCCCGCAGTCCGGGGCCTGCCAGACGATAGGCCCGCCCGCCCGTCAACGATGCGACCTGAACGACAATAGTGGCCGAGGTTTCGGGCATTTCATCGGTTCCCGCCGGAAACGCGTTCAGATCGGGAAGCGACAGCGCCATGGCGAAGCTGGCCCCTTTGGGGGCGCCGGTATGGAATTCGATCCACGGGCGCGCGGCCGCGGCAAGCGGGTCCAGCCACAGCGGGGTTTCGTGATCCAGCAACGTCAGCAACACCGCCGCCGCCGCGTCGCATAGCGGGGCGGGGGCGGTTGCCCCGAACACGGACTGAACCCGCCCGGGCCGGGCCATGGCGTCCAGAATGGTTCGGAAGCAAGCTTGGGCGTCGGCGACAGGATCGGCGAAACCGGGGGTCATGTCCGCATTGTCCGCATGGTAAAGAACTGCACCTTGGTGGCGGCCGCCTTTCCCGCGCGTTCCGCCCGGTGTTGCGCTTGAAGGTGTTCCAGGGGGGCAATGACGTATTGCTCTATCGCATCGATCCAGGATGGGTCCTGCATCAGGGCATCGGCCAGCGCGGCCAGTTCGGCGCGCGCTTCGTCGCGGCCTTGAATATAGGCGTGGCCGACAAACCCCGTTGCCGTGGACACCGAGCATCTCGTGACGGTCATCTCGCCGAGGTTGAACGGGGCCCCGCCGCCGCCCGCCCGCCCGCGTACCATCACCAGCCCGCCTTCCGGTCCGCGCAGCACTGTGTATCCGGGCAAGGGCGCTCGTTCGTCCAGCAATCGCCGCAACAGACCGGATTCGGCCCGGGCGAGAACGGCCATCCAGCGTTGACGGGCGGATCGGAGGGCGTCCATCTGCATCCAGCCTTGTTTAGATGTCTAGACAAGTAAGCCCGGGTCCGCCTATCGTCAACCATGATGTGCGGCTTCGGATGAAACAGATATGAGCGATATGGATGACGCGGCGACCCATCCGGTTCATCGACAAGATGGCATGACATTGTGGCGCCAGATCGCCGAACGGATCCAAAGCGACATCGCCTCCGGTGCCACCAAACCGGGCGCCAAACTGCCCACCGAGGCTCAGCTTTCAGCACGTTTCGGCGTTAACCGGCACACCGTCCGGCGCGCGCTGGAGGAATTGTCGCGCGATGGACTGGTTCGGGTTGAGCAAGGCCGCGGGTCATTCGTCGCCGAGGATGTGCTGGACTACACCGTCGAGGCACGAACCCGCTTTTCGGAGTGGATACGTAAGCATAACAAGGAACCCTCGGGCATCGTGCGGCAGCTGCGCGAGATCCAGGCCGACAAGCGCGTGGCCGGCGGCCTGGGCATTCGCGATGGTGGCAGAGTTGTCATGTTGGAACGATTGGGCTTCGCCGACGACTGCCCCGTCTGCCTGTCGCGTCACTACTTCCCGCCGTCGCGTCTGAAAGGCATCCTGCAAGCGTTGCAATCCACATCGCGCATCACCGAAGCTCTGCGGGCCGTGGGGGTGGAGGACTACCTTCGGCTGCAGACCCGGGTGAGCGCCCGGCTGCCCACGCAAACCGAGGCGGAGTTGCTGCGGATGGCACGCAATCGCCCGGTGCTGATAGCGGAAAACGTCAATGTCGATCGTGATGGAACCGTCATAGAATTCGCCTCCGGCTGTTATCCGACTCCGCGCGTGCAAATCGTCTTTGAACCGTAAGGGGTCGTCTCGATGCGAATCACTGGTGGAACGGTGCTGCTGGCCTCTGGCGGTTTACAGCCCGCCGACCTGTCGCTGGCCGATGGCCTGATCCAGATCGGTGGCACCGGCCGCGATGCGGCATTCGATGCCGCTGGCTTGTTGGTGCTGCCCGGGATCGTCGATCTGCACGGCGACGCGTTCGAGCGTCAGGTGCAGCCCCGTCCCGGTGTCGGTTTCCCGCTCGGTCTCGCCCTGCGCGATACCGAATCCCAGTTGCTGGCCAACGGCATCACCACGGCCTTCCACGGCGTGACCTTGTCATGGGAGCCGGGGTTGCGCGGTCTTCCCGCATGGCGCGCCCTGCTCGCCGCCCTGGATGCCGGAACCTGGGCCTGCGACATGCGCGTGCATCTGCGGTGGGAGGCTTACAACCTCGACGCCCTGGACACCGCCATCGCCGATATCGAAGCCGGGCGGGTGCATCTGCTGGCGTTCAACGATCACACCCCGGCCATCCTGCAAAAGCTGCACGACCCGATCGAGGGCGCGAAATATGCCGGGCGCGCGGGCATGAAAATGCCGGCGTTTAAGGCCCTGGCGACCCGGGTTTCCGACCGGTCCCCCGAAGTTCCCGCCGCCCTCGTCCGTATTGCCGCCGCCGCCCGGCGTGCCGGTCTGCCGATGGCCAGCCACGACGACGACACCATCGCCGCGCGGGATGGCTTTCGCGGGTTGGGCGCGCGCATCTGCGAGTTCCCGATGGCGGAGCAAGTCGGCGCGGCAGCCGTGGCGGCCGGCGATTTCGTTGCAATGGGGTGCCCGAATGTCGTTCGTGGCGGTTCTCACCTCGGCTGGGCCTCTGCCGCCCGACTGGCGGAGCAGGGGATCTGCACCGTTCTGACCTCCGACTACTACTATCCCGCCATGATTCCCGCCGCGTTCGAAATGGTCAGGCGCGGCAAAATGGACCTGCCTGGCGCCTGGCGCCTGATCTCCGAAAACCCCGCCCGGGCCGCCGGATTAACCGACCGAGGCACGATCGATGACGGCAAGCGGGCCGATCTGGCGATCGTGGACCCCGCGACCCATCGTTGCGTGGCGACCGTCGCGAGCGGCAGACTGGCGTTCGCGACGGTGGAAGGGGCAGCGCGGTTGTCCGGGCTATAACTGCCGCTGCAACGCGGCGATGTAGCCGCGATTATGGGTGGGCGACAAATGCACCTCGTTCATCACCAGATGCTTCGGCAGCCCGGCGATATAGCGGATCAGGTCGCCGCAATCCGCCGGTTGCACCATGCGGGCGCGGACCTCCGGCCCAACCGGATTTGGGCGCTTGTCGAGAATAGGCGTTGCGACCTCGCCCGGGAGGAACACGGTGGAGCGAATGCCGTTGACGCATTCCTGCATGTTCAGCCCATGGCTCATTGCCACGATGCCATGCTTGGCGATGGTGTAGATCGGACCGCTGACCCCACCGATGAACCGGCCGGCCATCGACGCGGTATGGATCAGCAGCCCGTCCTGTTGGGCGCGCATGAACGGCAGCGCGACCGTGACGCAATACAGCGCCCCGGTCAGATTGCCCTGGATCATCGTGTCGATGCTCCCCGGCGTCAGCTTGTCCCAGTGACGATCGACGATGTTGATGCCGGCATTGTTCACCAGAATATCCAGCCGGTTGAACGTCGCCCGGATAAAGTCGCCGACTTTTTCCACCTGTTCCGACTGCGTCAGGTCGGCGGCTTGCACATGCGCGGAACCGGTTTGGTTGATCCGGCGCGCCACATCCTCCAGCGGGCCGGGGCGGCGGCCGGTCAGGATGACCGTGGCACCCGCGTCCGCCAGTGCCAGCGCGGCAGCCTCCCCAATGCCGCTGCCCGCGCCTGTGACCCACGCGATTTTGCCGGTCAGATCGGTTCCGGTGGACATTATAAGAACTCCCGATGGTGGTTGGCGCATCGGGACGATCGTGCCAAGACTTGTCAAGCGTACGATGGCAACCGGCCGTCGTTCCCCGATCCCGGCCGTATTTCAGCCGATCAGCACTACTGGCTGTTGGTCATGTTGGGAACGTCTTTGGTCCTCAGCCCCTCGCTCCGCAGCAGCTTCTTGTCCAGGTGATGAAGTTCCTTGTCGTTGGCTCGCTCTTGCGCCGGGGAGGGGCGGATATCGGCGGCCCTTTCGCGCGGATGAACCTCGGCTGGGGTCGGCTGGTAGCTTTTGCCGTTCGCGCGGTTGCCGATTTCCCGCGGAATGGAATTTTCGTCGGCGTTCTGTGCGATTGCAGTGCCGGTCAGACCGAGTACGGCGATGGCCACCATGGAAATTTTCCGCATTTTTGTCCCCTCGATCGGCGGTCGCCGCAGGGCGAAATCCGGCGCGGAATCCCCGCGCCTCCGGCTTCGCCTTGGTTTCGCCGCGGGCAAAGGTATAGCCTATCCGAACCGACGGCGCTAAACCCCAATCAATCGGCGCAAGCGTGCGCATTGGACAATCAAGGATACCCATCCATGCCGGCATATCGTTCCCGCACCACCACCCACGGCCGCAACATGGCGGGCGCGCGCGGATTGTGGCGTGCGACCGGCATGAAGGACGGCGATTTCGGCAAGCCGATCATTGCTGTCGCCAACAGTTTCACCCAGTTCGTTCCCGGCCATGTCCATCTGAAGGACCTCGGCCAGCTGGTGGCTCGGGAAATCGAAGCCGCGGGCGGCATAGCCAAGGAATTCAACACCATCGCGGTCGATGACGGCATCGCCATGGGCCATGACGGCATGCTCTACAGCCTGCCGTCGCGCGAACTGATCGCCGACAGCGTCGAATACATGGTCAACGCGCATTGCGCCGACGCGATGGTCTGCATTTCCAACTGCGACAAAATCACCCCCGGCATGCTGATGGCCGCGATGCGGCTCAACATCCCCACTATTTTCGTCTCCGGCGGCCCGATGGAAGCCGGCAAGATCGTCCATCGCGGCAAGAAGAAGTCCGTGGACCTGATCGACGCGATGATCTACGCCGCCGACCCCACGATCACCGACGCCGAGGTCGAGGTGATGGAGCGGTCGGCCTGCCCGACCTGCGGATCGTGCTCCGGCATGTTCACCGCCAACTCGATGAACTGCCTCGTGGAGGCGCTGGGCCTTGGCCTGCCCGGCAACGGCACCGTCGTGGCGACCCACGCCGACCGCAAGGGCCTGTTCCTGGAAGCTGGCCGTAAAATCGTGGAAATCACCCGCCGGCATTACGAAACCGACGACAACTCGGTCCTGCCGCGCTCCGTCGCCACCTTCGCGGCGTTCGAGAATGCGATGACCTTGGATATCGCCATGGGCGGTTCCACCAACACCGTGCTGCACCTGCTGGCCGCCGCGCAGGAAGGCGAGGTGCCGTTCACGATGCTGGACATCGACCGCCTGTCCCGCCGTGTGCCGGTGTTGTGCAAGGTGGCGCCCTCGGTCCCCGATGTGCATGTGGAAGACGTGCATGCCGCCGGCGGCGTCATGGGCATTCTGGGCGAACTGGACCGGGCCGGGCTGATCGACACGACCGTGCCAAGCGTTCATTCGGAAACCCTGGCCGAAGCGCTGGAGCGTTGGGACGTGCAGCGCACCGCCGATGAAGGGGTGAAGATATTCTACCGTGCCGCCCCGGGCGGTATTCCCACCACCGAGGCTTTCAGCCAGGCCCAGCGTTGGGATGCCCTGGACACCGACCGCGAGACGGGCGTGATCCGCGACCTGGAACACGCGTTTTCCAAGGACGGCGGCCTCGCTGTTCTCTATGGGAACATCGCCGAGGAAGGCTGCATCGTCAAAACCGCTGGCGTGGACGCGTCTATCCTTAAATTCTCCGGCCCCGCCCGGGTGTTCGAGAGCCAGGATTCGTCGGTCGCCGCCATCCTGGGCGGATCGGTGAAAGCG
>JAKBCJ010000576.1 GCA_021807975.1 Pseudomonadota bacterium
GATACGCGCTCTGCTCGCGACGGTTCGCGAACGCGGTGCGGCTGAAATCCAGGTGCCGCGCGAGATCATGATCGTCGCCAGGATGCCGCTGCTGGGGACGGGGAAGATCGATTATCCGGCGGTGCAGCGTCTGGCCCGGGCGCGGACGGGCGCCGCTGGGGTCGCGGCGTGACCTAAACCCCGATCGCGGCCTTCACCCTGGCCGCGCTCAACGGCACATCCCGCAGGCGGACGCCCGCAGCATCGCGCACCGCATTGGCGATGGCCGCCGCCATCGGCCCCTGCCCCGCTTCCCCGGTCCCCAAAAACGGCTGCCCCGGCCGGGGCACGATATGCACAGAGACAGATTCCGGCGCGGCGGGGAATCGCAGAATCGGATAGCCGCTCCAGTCGCGGCTCAGAATACGCTGCCGGTCGAAACGAACCGTTTCATACATCGTCCAGCTCGCCGCCTGGACGATGGCGCCCTCGATCTGATTGCGAATGCCGTCGGGGTTGACCACCTGGCCGCTATCGACAGCGGCAACCACGCGGCCAAGGCGGATGTGCCCGGTTTCGTGCTCCACCCGCAGCGCCAGCGCGATCGCGCAATAGGCACCCAGGTTCTTATAGCGGGCAAAGGCGAATCCCCGGCCTTCGCCACGTTTGCCGGCAGCCCAGCCGAATTTCTCCGCTGCCAGGGAAATGACCGCCTTTGCCCGCTCATCCTTCAGATGACGTAGCCGGAAATCCACCGGATCGGCGTTGGCGGCCGCTGCCAGCTCGTCCATGAAGCTTTCGATCGCGAACACATTCAGATACGCGCCCAGCGACCGCAGCGCCGAAACACGGACAGGCATTTCGGGGATGAAGTGCGAAACGACTTTCGCGTTCGGGAAGGCATAGATCGGGTTGCTGTTCCGCTCCCCGCCGCCCTCCGGCATCGGGATCGGCGCGGGCGGCGGCACCGGCAATGGATCCGGCAAGGCGGCATTCTGCAGCATCAGGCCGCCCACGCCGGGCCGGCGGTTATGCGTGTTGCTCCAGACTCCGTAGTGCCAATCGACGATATTGCCGGCAGCGTCGATCGCGCCTTCCACCTCCGCGATCATCGCGGCGCCGTAGGGCTCGTTGGTATGCTCCTGCTCTCGCATCCACTGCACCCGAACCGGGTGCCCCGGCACCTCCCTGGCGATCAGCACGGCGTCGCCGGCCACATCGTCGGCTGCGTTGTGACCGTAACAACCCGAACCCTCGACATGGATGCAATGCACCCGATCCACCGGCATCCGTAACAAACCCGCCAACGCCGAACGCAGCGGGTACACACCCTGGGTATGCGTCCACACGGTCATTATGCCGCCGTTCAGCTGCGCCACCGCGCACGAGGGTCCGATCGCGCCATGCATCAGGTAAGGACGGGTGTAGCGCGCCTTCAGCCGTTTCACTGGCGCGCCGGCCTGGCCCTTCCAGTCCAACACCGGAATAACCCTGGCGGGAAGACCACGCAGTAAATCCAGCACCGTTGCCGGATCCGGCCAGGACGCGGTTTCCCGCCACCGCGCCGCCGCTTCAAGCGCGCGCATCGCCTTGACCGCCTGCCATTCCTTGCGGGCAACGACGGCGAGGTAACTGCCCTGTCGTACGACAGTGACGACACCCGGCATGGCCTCGATCGGACCCGTATCGAAATCCAGCAGTGCCGCACCGACGCTTGGTTGCCGGATCGCGCGCGCATGCAGCATGCCGGGCAGGCGCATGTCCTGCACATAAGCCTGGCCGCCGGTCAGCTTGGCGGGGATATCGACGCGGGGCATCGGGGTGCCCATCAACCGATACGTGGCCGGATCCTTCAAGGTGCTGGCAGGCTCCGCATCGACATGCAAATTCAGCGTCGCGGCCAGCGGCCCATAGCCGACGGATCGCCCATCCGGGGCGCGCACCGTCCCGTCCGCCGTCGTCAGCGTCTCCGCCGCGACCCCCAAATCCCGCGCCGCCGCCGCGATCAGAATGCCGCGCACCTGTGCCGCCGCGTTCAGGATCGCGGTTCCGCTGTCCTGCATGGAATGGCTGCCGGCGGTGAAGCCCTCGTTCGGAGTCCGCATCGTATCGGCGGTTACCAGATCGATGTACGCCACCGGAACATCCAACTGTTCCGCCGCGACCTGCAAAAGCGCGGTCTTCAGCCCCTGCCCCAGTTCCACCTTGCCGGTGAACACCGTCACCCGCCCGTCCGGCGCGACCCTGATCCAGGAATCCAGCGACGGCGTTTGCTTCAGGCTGCCGGGGCGGGCCGGTTCGGCGGCGCGCAGTGAAAACGCAACGGTCAAACCGCCGCCAAGCGCCAGAAGCCCCCGGCGGGACAATACCGCGGTCACGGCTTCAGCCCCTGACGGGCGGCGTTCCGCACCGCTTCCAGGATCCGCATATGCGTCCCGCAGCGACAGAGATTGCCAGACATATACGCGCGAATTTCATCTTCATGAGGATGCGGGTTGTGCTCCAGCAGCGCGGTCGCGCGCATGACCATTCCGGCGATGCAATAGCCGCACTGGGCCGCCTGCTCCTGCTCGAACGCGCGCTGCACGGCGTTGCCGCCCAGCCCTTCGATGGTGCGGACCCGTCGCCCGGCCAACACCGCAACCGGCGTCAGGCAGGAAAACACCGGCAGTCCGTCCACCAGCACGGTACAGGCCCCGCACTGCCCCAGCCCGCAGCCGAACTTGGCGCCGTTCAGCCCCAGGTCGTCGCGCAACACATACAGCAATGGTGTGTCAGCTTCCGCATCGACTTCATGCTGCTGTCCGTTCACCATCAACCGGATCATAAGGCACCCCGCACCCTGGCAACCTCGGCCGGGAGATCGCTCCACGCCGGTTTGTCGCTGTATGCCGAACGTAGATACGCCGCCAGTTCCGCGATCTGCGCATCCGTCAGCACCGATGCGAACGGCG
>JAKBCJ010000577.1 GCA_021807975.1 Pseudomonadota bacterium
TGTCAGGGCCATTCAGGACTGCCTCCAAAGTGGATGTTTTTTAGACGCGACCGGTTCAAATGCCAACCGAATTATGGATTTGCCGCCGCTGCACGGTATCCGCCGATAATCGCGGATGTATCCTGTTTTGGTTTCAGGTATTAGCCAAAAGGAACAAAGCAGGTCCCGGCATTCAATGAGACGTTCCCCCCAACGCGCGCCCACGGTGGAACCGTCGGAACCGGACGCCATCGCGTGAAACTGGCGGGGACAGCAGCACCGTCGGTGTCGCAGCGGGCCGCGCGGGGTGCCGGCTGGATCATCGCCTGGCGGATCGCCACACGCAATATTGGCTTGGTCAGCACACTCATCCTGGTGCGGTTGTTGCGGCCATCAGATTTCGGTCTCGTGGCGCTTGCCACCGGGTTCATCAGTTCCGTCGATGCACTGTCGGCGATCGGGGTGCAGGATGCCCTGGTGCGTACCCGGCAACTGAACCGCGATCTTTACGATACCGGATTTGGACTCAGCGTCCTCCGCGGGCTCCTTACAGCGGTGTTGATTGCCGCCATCGCCTGGCCGGTTGCCACATTCTTCAGCGACCCGAGACTGACCGTGGTCATGCTGGCGTTGTCGGCGGGGACATTGATCAGCGCGTTCGAGAATATCGGCATTATCGATTTCCGGCGCGACCTCGCATTCCGCAAGGAATTCGACATGCAGCTTTGGTCAAGGTTGATCGGCGTCGCCGCCACCATCACGGTAGCCGCGGTCTGGCGCAGCTATTGGGCACTGGTGGCCGGCATCCTGGTGTACCGGGCGGTGCGGTTGTTCCAAAGCTATCTGATGTCCGCCTACAGGCCCCGGTTCACTGTGCGGGCGTGGCGCCAGATCATCGGGTTTTCGCTTTGGACGTGGGCGCAGGCGATGCTGTATCAGGCCCGCGACCGATCCGACAGCATCGTGATCGGCCGCTTGCTGGGCACTGGACAGGTCGGCGTGTTTTCCGTGGGGCTGGAACTGGGATCGTTGCCAACCACCGAACTGGTAGAACCCCTGGGGCGTGCGCTGTTTCCGGGCTTTGCCTCGCTTCACAATACGGCGGGCGAAATGGGGACCCTGTTTCTGGGTGCGATTGGCCTGGGGTTGATGGTCATCCTGCCCGCGGGTGTTGGCATCTCCATGGTGGCCGACCCGATGGTACGGCTCTCGCTGGGGGAAAATTGGCTGGCTGCGGTACCGGTGGTCCAGATCATGGCAATCGCCGGGATCGCCGCGATCTTCACCCAGACATGCGCCAATCTTCTGAACGCGGTCGGCCGGCCACAGGTCAATTTCTATATCAGTGTCGTATCGGCTTTGGTTAAGCTGGGGGCTTTGCTGCTTTTGGTCCCTCGATTCGGGCTCGCTGGCGCCGCGGCTGCGGTGCTGCTCGCGTGCTATGCTGATTTGGGCATGCTGCTTTGGACGACGTTGCCGCGAGTACAGGTTTCTCTTCGGCAACTCGCCGGCATCTCAATCAGGCCGGTCGTCGCAACCGCCGCGATGGCCGGTATCCTTTTGTACCTGGGCATGGCCTGGACACCAAGTGCCGCGGGAAGCGGCGTGGCAGGCCTCGCCATGGATGCGGCAATTCGTTCAGCCATCGGGGCTGGCTGCTACGCCGTCGTGCTGCTGGGCTGCTGGGTGGCGGCCGGCCGGCCCGACGGGGCAGAGCGGCATGTGCTTACAATGATCCGGCGCACCCGGGCGCGCGTGCAGCGGTGGCTGTAGAAGCGACCGCCGATATTGCAACACCATATCCAGGGTCTGGTTGGATAACGAGCGATGACAGAAGCCGCCGTCGGGCTCTACTCTGCCGGCATCGTCGGGCATGCGGTGGATTGCACCACCGTGGACGCTTTCATGGACGAAACCGGAATCAACCACATCGACCTTTTGAAAATCGATACCGAAGGACACGACATCTCGGTCCTGAGAGGCACCCGGCGTGCTCTGACCGAGCGAAAAATCGGAATGATCCAGTTCGAAGTCATTCCGGCCGCTATCGCGACCCGTGTAACGATGCGGGATTTCCGCGAGATACTGAAGGGGTATGGAACCGGGCGGCTGTGCCCCAACGGGTAACTACGCTGGATCGGCTCCTACGATTTGAAGAGGTAGGAGATTTACGTCACGCAAAATCTGATCGCGGTGCCGAAATGGCCAGGCAAGCAGCGCGGTCGGCCGGCGGCCCCGAGAGCAGCACCCGCCCGGCGCTCGCGCCCTTCACGACCCGGTAGGGCACCCGAAACGGCCACGCCGCGGCAGTGCCCATATCGCCGGGAATGCCGGGAAAGCGCGCCTCCAGCACCCAAATGCCCTGCGGGGCGCCGTAGATGGCTTTGCCACCGTTTGCGATGGATGTCATGACGTCATCTTGCCGCGAACATGCGCGCCGGACGAGTATGTTTATCAGTTTGTAAAGGAGAGGAATGCGTCATGGCCGAATATCCCTTCACCCAGGCCGACCTGGATGTGCTGGCCCAATGGGACACACCCACCATCTGCAACGGGTTGGAGATCGTGGTGCCGGAGCGGCGGGCGATCGGCTTCACGGTAGAGCCGATGGTGTGCATCGACCCGAAAGCCAAGCCAATTGTCGGACTGGCACGCGTCGGTATGATCCGCGCCACGGAACCGCCGCGCTCCAAGGTCACTGACCGCGCCGATTGGTACGACTATGTCGCCCGGGTCGATTTCCCGACCATCGCGGTATTGCAGGATATTGACGGCCGCGTCGGGTATGGCGCCTATTGGGGCGAAGTACAGTCCACCATCCACAAGGCGCTGGGCTCGATCGGCTGCGTCACCAACGGGTCGTTCCGCGACCTGGACATGTGGGCGCCCGGCTATCAGATGATCGGCGGCCGGATCGGACCGAGCCACGCGCATGTGCATATGGTGG
>JAKBCJ010000099.1 GCA_021807975.1 Pseudomonadota bacterium
TCTTCAGCGTGTCCGCCATTTCGCGCAGCGCGTGCTGGGCTTGCGCCACCGCCATGCCGTAGCCGGGAACGATGATAACCTTCGACGCGTTCTTCATGATGAACGCGGCATCGTCGGCATTGCCGGCGCGCACGGTCTGGTCGACTTTCGCGCCACCGGCCGCCGGGCCGCCGGATTCCGTGCCGAATCCACCCAGCAGCACGTTGATGATGCTGCGGTTCATGCCCTTACACATGATGTAGGACAGGATGGCACCGGACGCGCCCACCAGAGAACCGGTGATGATCAGCGCAAGGTTCTGAATGGTGAAGCCGATACCCGCAGCCGCCCAGCCGGAGTAGCTGTTCAGCATCGACACCACGACCGGCATATCCGCGCCGCCGATCGGAATGATAATCAGGAAGCCCAGTCCCAGCGCCAGGAACGCGATCAGCCAGAACAGCACCTGATTGCCGCCCGACACCACGAAAGAGACGACCAGAACCACCAGCAGAACCGCCAGCCCCAGGTTCAGGAAATGCTGCCCGGGAAAGGTGATCGGCGCGCCCTTCATCAACGCTTGCAGCTTGGCGAACGCGATCAGACTGCCGGAAAAGGTAATGGCGCCGATTGCCAGACCCAGCGACATTTCCACCAGGCTTTGGGGATGGATTTGGCCGGCAGTGCCGATGTGGAACGCTTCAGGCGCGTTCAGCGCCGCCGCAGCCACGAACACCGCCGCAAGACCCACCAGCGAGTGGAACGCGGCGACCAACTGCGGCAGTGCGGTCATCTGGATCCGCAACGCCACCACGATACCAACACCGCCGCCGATCAGGATGCCGAACAGGATCAGCAGATATCCCCACGACCCCATCCCGTGCTGCACCAGGGTGGCGACCACGGCGATGGTCATGCCGATCATGCCAAACCGGTTACCCTCCCGCGACGTAACCGGAGAGGACAAACCGCGCAGCGCCAGAATGAACAGCACCGCGGCGACGAGATAGGCGAGAGAAGTCAGGCTGGCGGACATCGATCTGGCCTTTATTGCTTCTTCTTGAACATCGACAGCATGCGCTGCGTCACCATGAACCCGCCGAAGATGTTCACCGAGGCGAGCGTCACCGCGATAAACCCGAACAGCATCGCCCAGCCGGACGTGGCCAGCCCCGTCGCCAGCATGGCGCCGACGATGATCACCGAGGAGATCGCGTTGGTGACCGCCATCAGCGGCGAATGCAGCGCCGGCGTGACGTTCCACACGACGTAGTAGCCGACGAAGCAGGCCATCAGGAAAATGGCCAGCAGGAAGATGAACGGGTTCACCTCCGGCGCGACGGTGGTCGCCACCCCGATCGCCAGGGTCTGCGCATGGTTCGACAGCGTCATGGCCTGGTCAGCCAGACGAGCGGCTTCATCCGCCAATTGGTTCGGGTTCATCGTGTCGGTCTCCGGATGCTCAGGCTGCCTGTTGGGGCAGGAAATTCGGGTGAACGATGGCGCCGCCACGGGTCAGCATGACACCTTTCACGATGTCGTCCGTCTCTGGCAGCTTGGGAACCTTGTTGTCCTTGTCCCAGAACGTGGTCAGGAAGGTCAGCAGGTTGCGCGCATACAGCGCCGAGGATGCAACGGCGATGCGGCCCGGCCAGTTGTTGAAGCCAAGAATGGTCACACCGTTGGTCGTGACGACGCTTTGGCCGGGCACCGTCGCGGCGCAGTTGCCGCCGGCTTCGGCCGCCAGATCGACGACGATGCTGCCGGCGCGCATGCTATCGACCATCGGCTGGGTCACGATCACCGGCGCCTTGCGGCCCATCACCAGCGCGGTGCAGATGACGATGTCGTTCTTCGCCACCGTCGTGGCCATCAGTTCGGCCTGCTTCTGACGGAAAGCGTCGCTCATTTCCTTGGCATAGGCGCCGGTTTGGGCGGCGGTTTCCGCGTCCTCGACCCCGACATAGGTGGCACCCAGAGACTTGATTTCTTCCTTGGCGGCCGGCCGGACGTCGGTGGCGGACACGATCGCGCCAAGACGCCTTGCGGTGGCGATGGCCTGGAGGCCGGCGACACCGGCGCCGATGACGAACACCCGGGCCGGCGGAACGGTGCCCGCCGCCGTCATCATCATCGGAAAGCCGCGCTGGAAAGCCCCGGCGGCTTCGATCACCGCCCGGTATCCGGCCAGATTGGCCTGGCTGGACAGCACGTCCATCGACTGTGCGCGGGTAATGCGCGGCAGAAGTTCCATCGCCGCGGCATCGATACCGGCTGCCGCCAGAGCGGGAACCAGGTCCGGATCGGCGAAGGCGCCGGCGATGCACACCAGCAGCGCGCCTCGCGGGATCGCCGCCCGCTGCTCCGGTTCGGGAGTCTGCACCGCGAACACGATGCCGGCCCCGGACAAAGCAGCGGCGGCGTCGGGCGCTATTTCAGCCCCGGCCGCGGCAAAATCCGCGTCGGAAATCGCTGCCGCCGCCCCTGCCCCGGCTTCCACCGCAACGGTCAGCCCCAGGCCAATCAATTTTTTCACGGTATCCGGTGTAGCAGCCACGCGGGTTTCCGCGGCTCGCCGTTCTTTCAGCACCGCCAGGCGCATGCATCCGATCCTTTACTCTTGGGGCACCGCATGCACATGACGCGCCGACGTCCCCCCAGACTTACGGTCAGCGCCTGAATGCCTCTTGCTCGCCCTCTGTGCAAGGGGGGGCATGTCAGACCGTCCCCAAAACGGCACGATTTCCATCAGCACCACGCACCAGATCCACCGCGGCTGCTACCCGGCCGCCAACGTGGCGATCAAAGCCGCGGCCTCCGGCGTACCCCAGTCGGCCGCGCCTTCCAGTCTGGCGACCATCGCCCCGGATTTGTTTATGATGACCGTGGTGGGAATCCCCCGAACCTGGAGCGCGCGGGCAATAGCGCCTTTGGGGTCCAGGAGTACGGGCAGCGCGGCTATGCCATGGGCGTGGAACCAGTTGCTGACCGCCTCCGCCCCGCCGCGATCCGACGACAGCGGAAGCACCGCGACATCCTTGGGCGCGAGCGCCTTGGACAGCATTTCCAGCGACGGCATTTCGGCGACGCAGGGCGCGCACCAGGTGGCCCACATATTCACCACCATGCCGCGCCCCTTGAACTCCGACAGCCGGTGCGACGACCCGTCGGCCGCCAGGAAAACACCGTCCGGCGGCGCCACGGGCGGATCCAGCCTGTCCAGCGCCTCACTCAGGCTGGACAGCTCCCGGGCATTCGGTTTGCGCGGGCAGAGGACGGCGGTTAGGGTGCCGCCGACTGCCGCCAGCGCGTATCTGCGGCTCATTATCAATTTGGAATCCTTTTCGTGACCGATACCCCGGACAAACCAGCCAACATGCAATGGGGTGGCCGCTTCGCCGGCGGCCCTTCGGCGATCATGCAAGACATCAATGCCTCCATAGGGTTCGACCGCAAGCTTTGGCGCCAGGACATCCGCGGCTCCCGCGCCCACGCCGCCATGCTGGCCACCATCGGCCTGCTGTCGTCCGAAGATGAGCACGCAATCGCCGCCGGTCTAGAGGGGATCGCCGCGGAAATCGAAGCCGGCACCTTCGCCTTCGACACCGCCCTCGAAGACATCCACATGAATATCGAGGCTCGGTTGACCGATCGGATCGGCGAGGCCGGCAAACGTTTGCATACCGCGCGCAGTCGCAACGACCAGGTGGCGACCGATTTCCGCCTTTGGGTGCGCGATGCGATCGACGGCCTGACCGCGCAAATCGGCGACGTAATGCTGGCGCTTGCGCAGAAGGGCGCGCAGCACGCCGCCGATCCGATGCCCGGATTCACCCATTTGCAAACCGCGCAGCCGGTAACGTTCGGGCACCACATGCTGGCCTATGTGGAGATGCTGGACCGCGACCGCGGCCGGCTGGCGGACTGCCGGCGGCGGCTGAATGTCAGCCCGCTGGGTTCGGCGGCGCTGGCGGGAACGTCATTCCCGATCGACCGCCACATGACCGCCGCGGCATTGGGCTTCGACCGCCCGACGGCGAACTCCCTGGATGCAGTGTCGGATCGCGATTTCGCCCTGGAGTTCCTGTCGGCGGCGGCGATCTCGGCCATGCACCTGTCGCGGCTGGCGGAGGAGATCGTGATCTGGTGCAGCGCGCCATACCGCTTCATCCGGTTGAGCGATGCGTTCACCACCGGCAGTTCGATCATGCCGCAGAAGCGCAATCCGGATGCCGCCGAACTGGTGCGGGCCAAGACCGGGCGGGTGACCGGGGCACTGGTGGCGCTGCTGACGGTGATGAAGGGTCTGCCGCTGGCTTATGCGAAGGACATGCAAGAAGACAAGGAACCGGTGTTCGACGCCGCCGAGGCATGGGCCCTGTCGCTGGCCGCGACCGCCGGCATGGTGCGCGATATGGTGCCCAACACCGAGCGGATGCGGGAATTCGCGGGATCGGGTTTCGCGACCGCCACCGATCTGGCGGACTGGCTGGTTCGCGTTCTGCGCCTGCCATTCCGCAGCGCGCATCATGTCACAGGACGGCTGGTGGCGATGGCTGAGTCCAGGGGCGTCGATCTGGCCGGTCTTTCGCTGGAAGACATGCGATCCGTGGAAGAAGGCATCACCGCCGACGTGTTTTCGGTGCTGTCGGTAGAGGCATCCGTCGCCTCCCGCACCAGCTACGGGGGCACCTCGCCGAAAAATGTCTTGGAACAAGCGGAGCGCTGGCTGACGGTATTGGCATGAGGATCGTTTTCGCGCTGGCCGTTTGCCTGGGGTTGCTGACGGCGTGCGGCAAGAAGGGGCCGCCCGATCCGCCCGGCCCGCCCGATCAGATCATCTATCCGAAGACCTATCCAGTCCGTTAGGCAGGATCGAATTGGCCGCGTGGCACAAAGGCGGGTGGCTTCATCGGGCGGCGAGCCATCCGGTCACGCGGTCCACCGGCTGGGCCTTGTTGCATACCTCGAAAATGGCCCACCGGCTGCTGCATTTCGCTGTCGGCGTTTCCATCGCGATCGCCGCTTTGCTGGCCTTTGGCGCATGGCGGCTGGCGCAGGGTCCGCTGGAAAGCCAGTGGCTGGTGGATCGGGTCACCAAGGCGGCGCTAGAGGACATGGCACCGCTGAAAGTGTCGTTCGGATCGGTGCAACTGATGTGGGACGGCTTCAACCGCGGGGTCCATTTCCCGTTGGACCTGCACGTCTCCGGCCTGGTCGTTGCCGGTGGCGGGGGCATCAGGCTGCTGACAGCGGATGTCGCCCGGGTGCGCTTTTCCGTGACGGATCTGATACTGGGCCGCACCATTCCGCGGGCGATCGAAGTCGATCGTGCCAGGATTTCGCTAACCAGGGGAGTAACCGGCCGGTTGCGAACGGGCGGGACGGGGGACGACGACGTGACCGACCTGCGTCAGCTGTTTCCGTCGGGGCCGGCCGGCGACGCGATCATTCCACCGCGGCTGCGGCAACTGCATTTCAACGACATAGAGATCGAGTTCCAGGACGCGGCATCCGGTTTGACCTTGGGCACGCCGGGCATGGCGGTCGATATCGTTCGCCATGCCAACGGACGGTACAGCGGCCGGGTGCAGGGGCCGGTCACCATCGGCGACCAGCGCACGTCCGCCACGGTACTGGCGGATTTCGCCCCCGGCGGCGGGGGCACCATCGCCGTCGATCTGGGTTCGCTGCGCCCCGATGCGCTTGCCGTTCTGCCGGGGCTGACGTTCCTTCGCCGCATCGAGGTGCCGGTTTCGATGGTGACCAGCCTCGATCTGGGGACCGGTCTCGACCTTCGGCATTTTCACATATCGGCCCTGGCCGGCAGCGGAACTATTCGCGTTGGCAACGGAACCGTGCCGCTGGTGGTGGCCGAGGCGATCGTGAATGGAACAACCCGCCAGGCCAACATCACCAAAGTCCACGCCGTCCTGGCCCAAGCCGCCGACGGGCTGCCCGAAACCGCCGATTTGTCGGGTTCGGTGACACGCGCCGCCGACCGTCTGAGTGCATCGCTGAGCCTGTCGGTGGACCATATCGACACCGCCGACCTGCCGAAGCTGTGGCCCGACGGCATCGGCGGCAACGTCCGCCCGTGGCTCGCCGAACATATCCTGGGCGGCATCGCGACACACGGGTCGGCCACCTTTACCGCGGAAAGCGGGTCTGACCTGCGGGATCTAACAGTCACCCGGGCCGCCGGCGATATGAAGGTTTCCAACGCCTCGTTCACATGGCTGGATCATATGCCGCCCGTCGTGCAGGCAGAGGCGCGTCTGCATCTGGTCGATCCCGATACGCTGGATCTGACTGCCACGGAAGCCAGACAGGTTGTCGGTCCCAAATTCGCGGACCTGATCGTCAGCGATGCCAGCATGCGCATTCTGGGCCTGTCGCTGAAAGATCAGATCGCCCATATCCATGCGCGGATCGATGGACCGGTGACCAGCTCATTGGCCCTGATGAGCGAGCCGCGCTTGAATCTCTTGTCGGCGCATCCGCTGGGGCTGAAGCCGGTCGCCGGCCAAGGTACGACGACGCTGGATTTGGACTTTCCGCTGGAAAACAAACTGCGGGTCGATGACATCGGTATCCACGCAGTCACCCGGGCGACCAAACTTCGGGTGCTCGACGCCGCCGCCGGGCGGCCGCTGGACGATGCAACCGCGGATTTGAATATCGACAGGGATGGGCTGTCGATGACCGGTTCGGGAACCATCGCCGGAATACCGCTGGCGCTGACGGGCACGATGGATTTCCGCGACGGTGCGCCGGATCAGGTGGTGCGGAAAATCGCCGCCACGGGCCAGGCCGATGGGGCGCAGCTCGATGCGGCGGGACTGCACACCGCCGATACCGTTACGGGCCCAATAGGATTCAACATTGCGCTGACCGATCGGCGCAACGGGGACAGTTCTGTCGCCGCCGGGGCCGATTTGTCGGGCGCCGCGCTGCATTTCGCACCGCTGGCCTGGACGAAGCCGGTGGGAACGAATGCAAATGCCAGGGCGGTGTTGGAGATGTCGCATGGGCGGCTGACGAAAATCGACCGCATAGCAGTAACCGGAGTCGGCATTTCGCTGAATGGGACAGCGGATTTCAAGAACGGCCAGATCCGGTCGCTTTCGCTGGACGACTTCGCGCTGGGCCGCACACAAGGCCGCGGGATTATCCATTTCACGCCGGACGGCGCGCTTGGGATCGTGCTGCAAGGCAGCCGCATCGATCTGGGGCCGAAACTGACTGAACCCGCTTCCAATAAGCCCGCTCCCGGGTCCGCCCCGCCTTGGGACCTGGAGGCGCATTTTGAACGGGCATTGCTGGCGCACGGTGAAACCGCAAGCGATCTGCTGGTGCGCGCCACAGGCGGCGGCGAGAACCTGAAAACCATCGATGTGGTCGGCTCCAACGAAGGCGGTGCCGCTTTTTCCGTCAAGATCGTCCCGGGGGACGGCAAGCGGACGCTGACAGTACGGGCCGCGAATGCCGGGCGCTTTCTCCGTGGCATGGATATCGTCCGGACCATGTCGTCCGGACGGCTGACAGTCGATGGCACATTGGCGTCCGCCGCCGGGATCAGCCCGTTGGCGGCGAAGGCCGCGATGACCGATGTCGTGGTCAGAAACTCGCCCATTCTGGGGAAATTGCTGCAAGCGATCACGCTGTATGGGTTGGTGGACGCGCTGAGCGGACCGGGAATGCTGTTTCCCTCGATCACCGTGCCGTTTCATTACGATGGCAGCAATCTGGATATCAAGGACGCACTGGCGGCCAATCCGTCGCTGGGACTGACGGCAAGCGGGCGGATCGGGCTGGCGGCCGCCAATACCGCGTTGAACGGAACCATCGTGCCGGCGTATTTCTTCAACTCCATTCCGGGGCAGTTGCCATTCATCGGCAAGCTGTTCAGCCCGGAAAAAGGCGGCGGACTGTTCGCGGCCCGTTTCTCCGTCGAGGGATTGATCGCCGACCCGAATATCACGGTCAATCCGATCAGCGCATTGACGCCAGGGTTCCTGCGCGAGATTTTCGGGATATTCGATAATAAGGAAACGAAACCATGAACCGCTGGGATTCGGCCGGCCCGATCCGCTACCCCGATCCGGACGTCATCGTCCTGGACCCGCGCTTTCATAAGATCGTGTTGGGCAACGCAGGTATCCAGCGGATCGCCACCGGGTTCGCCTTCACCGAAGGACCTGTCTGGTTCGGTGACGGGCGGTACCTTCTGTTCAGCGACATTCCCAACGACAAAATCCTGCGGTGGGACGAAACCACCGGCGGGATCAGCGTATTCCGAAGCCCGTCGCATTATGCCAACGGCAACACCCGCGACCGCCAGGGCCGGTTGATCACCTGCGAACACGATACCCAGCGGCTGACCCGCACCGAGTACGACGGCAGCGTCGTTGTGCTGGCAGATCGTTGGGAAGGCCGGAAGCTGACCGGCCCGAACGACGTGGTGGTAAAGTCCGACGGAACGATCTGGTTTTCCGACAACGGCGCCGGCACACGGGGTAACTATCTGGGCCACAAGGCGCCGCAGGAGCATCCGTTCCGCGTGTACCGCCTCGACCCCGCCACCGCCAACCTCACCATCGCCATCGACGACATGGCTCGGCCGAACGGCCTGTGCTTCTCGCCCGATGAGTCACGGCTCTACGTCGTCGATACGCCCGGCGACCGGCCCAAGAGCACCCGGGTTTACGATATGGTCGACGACGGCACCCGGGCGGCGAACGGACGGGTGTTCTTCGATGGAGACGGCTGGGCGGATGGCATTCGTTGCGATATCGATGGTAATGTGTGGTGCGGCTTGTCCGGCGGCCCGGGCCAGGACGGCGTGGCGGTGTTCGCGCCCGATGGTGTGCTGATCGGGCGGATCCTGCTGCCGGAGCGCTGTGCCAATGTCTGCTTCGGCGGCAAGAAGCGGAACCGCCTGTTCATGGCGGCCAGCCAGTCGGTGTACGCGCTTTATGTCGAAACACAGGGGGCGTTTGGGGGGTAGGCGATTGGCGGAGGTGTCAAAGCCTCCGCCAAAGCCCCGGCCCGGCGGTGGACAGGGCGTGCAGGCCG
The DNA here is from genome assembly GCA_021807975.1 of Pseudomonadota bacterium. Classification (GTDB taxonomy): domain Bacteria; phylum Pseudomonadota; class Alphaproteobacteria; order Acetobacterales; family Acetobacteraceae; genus Rhodopila. The sequence continues at coordinate 9,058 of JAKBCJ010000099.1, forward strand.
AAGCCGATGAACAGCACGCCAGACACGCGCGTGACCCATAAAGCGTGACGCCGGTAGAACCGCCGGACCATTCCGGCGCCGATCACCATCACCAGCAGCGTATCGGCGGCCACGAACCCGACGCAGGCAGCACCGAGCAGCGGGGGGAAGGCGCTCCAGTCCAGGGCACTGGCGTAGCGGGCCAGCAGCGCGGTGAACATCGCCGCCGCAACGGGATAGGCTTTCGGGTTCGACAGGCCGAACGCCAGGCCGCGCAGCAGTGGATTCCTCGGTTCGGTGCTGACCGTCCCGTCGGCCTGACGGCGCGCCGTGGCGGACTGGATGCCCAGCCAGCACAGATAGACGCCGCATACCAACCCCAACGCCTCGAAAAACAAGGTGCCGATGGTCTTGGCGCCGATGATCGCGATCAGCGACAGCGATGCCCACAGAACATCGCCAACGAAGTGGCCGCACAGGAACAGCGCCCCTGCCCGCCTGCCCCGGCTGGCACCGATCCCCAGCAGCGCAAGGAACGCGGGTCCCGGCGCCAGGGTGTACGCGGCGCCGGATAAAGCCGAGGCGAACAGCAGCCAGAAGCTCAGTTGCCGAATCCCTGATCCCAGGGTTCGGGCAGCATCAGGTAGCCGTCGCCGCTTTTGACCAGATGGGCAAAGCCGGGAAAGTGAACATGCATGCCGGCGATCAGTTGCCGGTCGGTGGCGACCATGTCGAACGTCCGCTTCCGCGTCGCCGCCGCGGCGTGCGGGTCGGTATCGAACGCCATCGTGACTTCGGGGCGGGCCACCTGAACTTCGGGCACATGGATGATGTCGCCCCAGATCAGTAACGACTTGCCGCCGGATTCGATCATGTAACCGGAATGACCGGGCGTGTGGCCGTGCAGCGGAATCGAGCGGATACCGGGGAAAACCTCGGTCGCTTTGTCGAAAGTACGCATCTGGTTGTGATACGGGGCCATCTGTTCCCGTGCCGCCGCGAAATACAGCTTCCTGGCGCGTTCGTCCGCTCGGTTCATCGCGCCGTCGTCGCCCCAATGCCGGGGTTCGTTTTCATGCACGATCAACTCGGCATTCGGGAAGAACTTCTCGCCGGTCTTGGGATTCGCGAGGCCAGCGGAATGATCCGGGTGCATATGGGTCAGAATCACCGCCTCGATATCCGCGGGATTCACACCGGCCGCCTTCAGGTTCTGTTGCAGCTTGCCTGCGGTGGGCATCAGGTAATCGCCAGACCCGGTCTCGATCAAAGCCAGCCGGCCGGCGGAATAGACCAGATAGCAGTTGACCGACGTGCGGCGGCCGGGCCGGAACTTGTCGGTCAGCATCCGGGTCGCATCGGCCGGGGCGATGTTCTGCATCACCTCCACCGTGCCATCCAGATAGCCGTCAGACAGCGCGGTGACGACGATGTCGCCGATTTTCCGGTGATACACACCGGGGATTTGGGCACTTGGAACCAGAACCATGAACCAAACTCCGTGTGTTATTGCGCGATGTAGCCGCCGTCGATGACCAGTTCCGTTCCGGTGACGAACGAGGCTTCGTCCGATGCCAGGAACAGGACACCATAGGCGACCTCGATCGGTTCGCCGAGACGGCGCAGCGGGGTGGCATCGATCTTGGCGGCTCGGCCGGCCGCGTTCGTTGCGTTCAGCATCGGCGGCATGTAGCCGGGGTGAACGCTGTTCACGCGGATGCCGGATGGGCCATATTTCGCCGCCGCTGCTTTTGTGTAGATACGGACGGCACCTTTCGACGCCGCATAGCCGGGGTGGCTGTCGGCGCTGCCGACAAAACCCATGATGGAGGATATGTTGACGATCGATCCCCGCCCGTTCGGGATCATCGCTGCCGCGGCCAGCTTGGTGCCCAGGAACACGCTGCTGGCGTTAATGGCCATGATGGTCTGCCAACCCTCCAGCGCATCCACATCGCCGACCGAACTGCCAGAGATTCCGGCGTTGTTGACCAGGATGTCCAGACGGCCGAAAGTGGCGATCGTTTCGGCGATCAGCCTGGTCCAATCGGATTCCGACGTGACATCTGTCTGGATGAAGCGGGCGCGGCCCTGGCTGGCGGCAATATCAGCAGCGACGGCTTCGCCTTCCTTCGCCAAACGATCGGCGATGACAACGGCGGCACCCTCCTTGGCGAACAGGCGGGCTTCCGCCTCGCCCATGCCATGCGCGCCACCGGTGACGATGGCGACTTTGTCTTTCAGGCGCATGTTTGTTTCCTCCGTTTCAGGTGGCGCACGATCCCATGATGCCGCGCACGTCCGGCAGATCCTGCAACCGGCCGATATCAGCGATCAGTCTGGCCGCTTTGCCGGTGCCAAGCACGGGATCGACGAGGGCGGCGAATTTCGCCTCCAGGCGGGTGCCCTGATGGACCACGTCAGCGGCCGGGACGCCGGAATCGTGCTGTGCGGTAAGGCGCGTGCCGTCCTTTAAGGACAGTCCGATCTCGGTAAAGGTGTTGGGGATTCCGGATTGGAAGTCGAAAGAGACCTTGTCGCGCAGACCGATCAGCACAGGGTCGGCGGCAACCGCTTCCGAGTATGTGGACAGGCGGCTGGTATCCACACCCATCAGCCCCATCGCGGTTGTCAGGCGCAAGGAGAACTTAGCCTCCAACCCGGTCTTAGGTGCGGGGATATTGCAGATCCGGTCGCAGGCTTCTTCAAGCCGGACGTCGATTGCCTCGACCTGATCGGCGGCGAAACCGTGCTGTTCGCGCAGCTTGCGGGCGGCTTCGATCGCGGCGTGGGTCATGTAGCAGGAGGCGTGGTATTTAAAAAGGTTGTTAGCCATCCACCATCCGCCCGGTGGGATATCGAACGCGCGATCGGGGTTGAAGTCCGGGCTGTGGGTGCGGGCGAAGCCCTGGGCGCATTCGATGACGTCGGTGCGGCTGGTGAATCCCCTGGCGGCCAGCTTCGCGGCCATCAGCCCGTGATAGGATGCCTTGCCGGCGTGCAACGGCTTGCACATCGTTCCGAACATGGATTTCAGGCCGGCGGCCTGGGTGCCGGCGATGCCCAGGGCGGTGACAGATTTCTCGGCATCCAGGCCCATCAGATGGGCGCAGGCGGCGGCCGCGCCGAAGCTGCCGACCGTGGCGGTGGCGTGGAAACCCAGCACGTCGTAATGGCCGGGGGAAATGGTCTTGCCGATGCGGCATTGCAGTTCGTAGCCGGCCACGAACGCCGTCAAAACCTCGGCGCCGGAAGAGCCACGTTCCTCGGCCAATGCCAGTAGCGCGGGCAGTATGGCAACCGATGGATGGCCCGGCATCGCCAGATTGACATCGTCGAAGTCAAGCGCGTGGGCCGCCGCCCCGTTGATGATCGCCGCCGAGGCAGCCGGCAACCGTCCGGCATGGCCAGGGATGGAGGCAACTTCCTTGCCGCCCTGTTCCCGCATTTCGGCCAGCAGAACGGTCACCAGTTCGTCGGACGCGCCAGCGATGCCGCAGCCGAGAGTGTCCAGCACGCATTGGCGGGCCCAAGTCTGGATCGTGTCCGGGATGTCCTTCAGGCGGAGGGTACGCGCCTGTTCGGCCAGGGCACGGGTCAGCCCCTTGCCGGATTGAATGTCGCTGATCGCGTTCATTGTTTCCTCCAGGTTGGGACTAGCGCCCCTTGTAAACCGGCTTGCGTTTTTCGTTGAACGCCGCGATCCCCTCACGG
>JAKBCJ010000578.1 GCA_021807975.1 Pseudomonadota bacterium
GGCTGGACCTGTTGGTGCGCCGCCGGGAACGCTGCTGCGTGCTGGGGGTGAACGGCGCGGGGAAATCCACGCTGCTGCGGCTGGTGGTGGGCGCGACGGAGCCGGATGCCGGGTCTGTCGTGGTGGGCGGCAGCGTGAAGATGGGCTATTTCGCCCAGCACGCGATGGATTTGCTGGACGGCGATCGTACCGTGTTTGAAACGCTGGAGGATGCGTTTCCGATGGCCGGGCAGGGGTCGTTACGGTCCCTGGCGGGGGCGTTCGGATTCTCGGGCGATGAGGTCGAGAAGCGCTGCCGCGTGCTGTCGGGTGGCGAGAAGGCTCGGTTGGTGATGGCGCTGATGCTGTACGATCCGCCGAACTTTCTGGTGCTGGACGAGCCGACGAACCATCTGGATATCGCGACGAAACAGATGCTGATCGGCGCACTTTCGTCTTTTGAAGGAACGATGTTGTTTGTGTCGCATGACCGGCATTTTCTGGCGGCACTGTCTAACCGGGTGCTGGAGCTGACGCCGGAGGGGATTCACCAGTATGGGGGTGGGTATACGGAGTATGTCGCCCGGACGGGGCATGAGGCGCCGGGGTTGCATGCGTAGCGGATACCGGTTGAACGATACCGCCGGTAATACTATATGCTGTCCATGATCAGGGGCGTGCATGGCCAGGGGCGACAAGACACTCGACGCAATGCGCGGAAACCCTCGGGATTGGCGCATCGCCAGCCTGGAAAGTGTCGCCGCCGCCTTCGGGGTCAATGTCCGCAAGTCTGGCGGCAGCCATGTGGTGTTTGAACATGCCGATGTGGCGGAGGCGTTGTCCGTCCCGGCGCACCGGCCGATCAAGCCGGTGTACGTGCAACGCTTCGTCCGCTTTATCGATTCGGTGAGAGGCAACGATGACAGAACTTGAGTATCGGTTCACGGTCCGGCCGCTGACGTCCGAAGAAGGCGGTGGTTACCTGATTGAGTTCCCCGACTTGCCCGGCTGCATCTCGGACGGGGAGACGGTCGAAGAGGCCATTGCCAATGGCGCCGGGGCAAAGCGCGATTGGATCGCGGCGATGGTGCAGGCCGGGCGGCCGGTGCCATCGCCCACGGGCGATCCGTCGGATGATTACTCCGGCAAATGGGTGCTGCGGACGCCGAAGTCGCTGCATCGTGGGCTGGCCGAGCGGGCGCGGCAGGAGGGGGTGAGTCTGAACGCCCTGGCGGTCGCGATGCTGGCGCAGGGGCTCGGGCAACGGATGCAGCGGGACGGGTAAGGCCGCCGCCGCGATCCGCCGAACCGGAGCCGGGGGCCGCGCTGGCCAATCGCGATTGCTTCCCGCAAAATGGTTTCGCGCAGGGATTCGGCCCCCGCCCACTCGTCACCCAGCCGGATACGGGGAAGCTAATGTTAACCGGCGAAATTCGCGGCCAGATCGATCGTATCTGGGATAGTTTCTGGACCGGCGGAATCTCCAACCCGCTGGAGGTCATCGAACAGATCACCTACCTGCTGTTCATCCGCCGCCTGGATGACCTGCAAACCCTGGAGGAGCGCAAAGCCGCCCGCCTCAAGCGTCCCATGGCGCGCCGCATCTTCCCCGAGGGCATCGACCCGCGGGGGCGTCCGTACGACGTTCACGCGGCGGCTATCGCTTTCGCCATAAAGCCTGAGTCGCAATCTAACGACGCCTTCTCTTCATTTTTCCCGGTAACTTGCCAGGGGGCACCTTGAGAGGCATCGAGCTTCCGTTCGGCCTACATGTGGATGGCCGAATGGTGTCGGTTGTTGAGGTACAAAGCGGTCTCGACTGCAGGTGTGTTTGCCCCGAGTGCGGATCCCGGTTGGTGGCAAAAAAGGGCAATCAAATCGCCCACCACTTCGCCCACGAGGTGGACGCGGACTGCGCCCGTGCATACGAAACAATGTTACACAAGCTTGGCAAGCAGATGATCCTCGCCGCGGGCGGCGTGACCGTTCCGTTGCTGGCCGTGCAATATCTTGAATTCGAACGCCAAGTTTATCCCGAGTCCTGGATCGCTTTCGATCACGTCCAAAAGGAAGTGCGATGGCCGGGCTTTCAGCCCGATATCGTGGCGCGCCGGGGGCGTCGGGAATTGGCAGTGGAGATCAAGGTTGCCCATGCCTGCGGCCCGGAGAAAATCGAGACGGTCCGGGCGAGCGGTTTGGCGATGGTGGAAATCGACTTGTCCGGGCTGCCTCGAAGCGCTCCGGAAGAGGAAATACGGGAAGCGGTACTGAGGACTGCGCCGCGCGTGTGGTTGTTTAACCCAAAACTCAACGGTGCCTTATCGGTCTTGCAGCAAGAGGTGGAGAGCGAACGGGAGGCTGCACGCAGGCGTGAGAACGCTGAGTGGCAACGGTATATGCACGATATCGTCCGGAAAATGCCGGATGACGGCTACCGGGATATTGAAGTTGATGGCGTCACGATCAGCAGTCGCTACGGACATACCGCGGAGATTCAGCTCATGGCCGAGGCTCTTATTCGCCTGGAGCCTCGGCAACGAAAGTCGATTGTGACTTTCTTCTGCGATTCAAAGGCAACCAATAACTATATCGTAACAATGCATAAAGGGCATGATTTTCCCGACCTCACCGCTGCACTCGGCCGATCCCTGCACGAACAGATTATGCTCCTGAACGGCGGCCATAACGGCATCCATGTCGGTGAGACGGCGGTTATCGATCCGGACTGGAACGAGTCCGACCGGGCAGACCCGGCCGCGTGAAACCGCGTTAGATTCCATGCGCGATCAGGTCGTCCGCATCCGCTTGCAATTCGCTCAGCGCCTCCCGCACGGGCGCCGCCTGGCGCTCCAGTTCCAGCACATCCGACAGCCTCAGTCGCCGGTGCGAACCTACCCGGCGAAACGGTAGCCTGCCCGAGTCCATCCGGCGCCGCACTAG
>JAKBCJ010000579.1 GCA_021807975.1 Pseudomonadota bacterium
GCCCACTGGATCGCCTCGCCCCGGGCACCGCCGGCATCCAGGAACCCGCTCAGCACGCGGGCCGCCCGACCATTTCCCGGTTCGGCCGCCACCGTCCGGCGCGCGAGGTCCGTTGCCCGGCCAAGATCGCCGGCCCGCAACGCCACTTCCGCGGCGTGCAACAGGCTGTCGGTATCCGGTTCGGGTTCAGGTCCGGGGGTCAATACGGCGCCCCCACGCTGCGCGGCATCGCCCCGACAAAGGTGGCACCGACCAGCAGTTGAAACACCTTGGCGGCCTCGGCAACCGGGGAGTTGCTGACATAGATCGTGTCGTTGGGCAGAACCGGGAAGCTTTGGGCGACGAAGAATCCGCCGGGGTCGCGCATGTTCAGCCGGTAGATCGTCGGCGCCGCGCCCCCCTGCCGGTAAACGAACACCGCGGCCGGATCCGCCCGGTCGTCGGACAGCCCCGCCAGCCGGGCCAGCACGTTGGACAGATTCAGTGAGTCGGCGTCGAACGGCTGTTCGCCCGGCCGGTTGACCGCTCCGAACGCATAGTAGGAAGCGTCGCGCGGCGTGACCAGGATGCGATCCCCCGGCGTCAGATCGGCCTCCAGCGTCCGGTCCCCGGCCAACTGCGACAATGTCCTGGTCACCGTCCTATCGCCCCGGGTGATGCGGACCAGCCCCTGGCGGTTCGACGTATGCACACCGCCCGCCATGGCCAGGATATCCATCACACCGCTGGAACCCGGCACCACCGGATAGCGGCCCGGCCGGCCCACATCGCCTTGCACGATCACCGCGTTGGTCAGGTCCTCGGTCACCAGAACCGCCACCTGGGCGCCCGGCGATACCGAGGCCAGCCGGCCCTCGATCGTCTGTTCCATCCGCGCGGGGGTGTTTCCGGCGGCATGCACCCGCCCGACATAGGGCACACCAATCGTCCCGTCGATCCCGACCCGGGTGGTCACCTCTATCCCGGTTTTGTCCGCCGTCAGCGAGGTGCCCGCCGGGTTCGGTTCCCATATCGCGATTTTCAGCAGGTCGCCTGCCCCGATCAGCCCGTTCGCCCGCCCCGGCGGCAGCACGCCAGCCGGTCCGGGCGGGGCCGCCGCGGCGGCGATGGACCGGACATTGATCGCGTTCAGGTCGATCAGCGCGTATGACCCGTCGCCCTGCTCGATATCGGCCGTGCGCGGCCCGCTGCCCGGTATGCTGGAACATCCGGCCAACGCCAGCCCCGCCGCCAGCAGCGAAACCGAACCAAGCCGAACCGAACGAAGGCTCATGCCGCCGCCTCCGCCCGCCTGGCGCTGAAGGCCCCGCGGCGCGGCTGATTAGCCTTCAGATACAGGGCCACATTCGTTTCTGTATTAAGGCTAAGCCGCCGCCCCGCCCGCGGTGCGGGCGTTCCGGCCCGGATCAGATCGGCCAGTTCGGCATAATTGCCGATATCGAAGAACTCCACCTGGTTCGGGTGATACCGCGCGTATTGCAGGAACGCCAAGGTGCGGGATGCCAGCACGCGGCACCCCATTTCCAGTGCCATCGCAATCGGGCCGGAACTGGACTGACCCACCTCCAGATACGGCAGCACCACGGTGTCGCACAGCGCCATGGCGCGCAGGAACGTCTCGTCGTCATGCACGCCCAGGAAGTGAACCCGGTGCTGCATATCCTCCGGATGGCGGGCCAGCAGGTCCTTCGACGACGCATCCAGGTTCAGCGTCATCGGCGTGGCTTTCTCGCTGACCGTGTCCAGGATGGTGCGGCCGATATGGCTTTCGTCCAGCAGGGTCTGAATATACGGGTCCACCGCCTGCTCCCGCTTGATGGTCTGCGGATGGATGCCGCCGAAAATCAGTAGATGATGGTCCTCGGGCAGATACCGCAGCGCATGCAGGGCGGTTTCGAACCCCTTGTAGCGCGACAGAAACCCAAACGAGCCAACCAGCCGGGCGTCGGGCGGCAATGTCGCCAGCAGCGGAAACTGTTCGCGCGCCGCCGCCTGCCGGATGCACCGCGCCTGTTCGGGGGACACATAACTCAGCGGGTGATGATCGACGTTCTTCAACCGGAACACATCGCCCAGCAGGCGCGCATCGCGCTTTGTATGGACGATGATATTGACCGGATGAGTCTTCTGCCGGGCGTGCAGCAGCCTGTACGTCCGCGCGCCCAGTTCCCGCCCGCGCCGGAAGGTTTTGACGATCCGCGCCGCCTGGTCCCAGCGGCCCCGCAGCAGGCTCCGCCCGATCGCCGCCCAGTCCAGCGGTTCGTGACCCAGTATGGTATGAAACGTAACCGACAGGGCCGGCGCCGCGTTCACCAGCCGGCGCAGCCGGCGGTTGATCTGATTCTCGGTCCTGCCCAGCGTGCCGTACTCAAGCTGAATATTGACGCTGTCGAAATTCCGCAGACTCGCCGCGATGCTTTTGATGTGCAGATCCGCCAGCCGCTGCACCCGGGCGTGCGGACTGCGCAACAGATACTGATCCAGGTCGAACACCGTCACCTCGGCATGCGGACGAAGCTGCTGCCGCAGCGCCCGGGTATAGCCGGCGATGCCGCACATTTCGTCGTACGTGCTGATTATCGCCAGGCGAAGCGCGCCAGATCGCGGCGGGGTGGCTCCATCGAACAAACGAGACCTCCTGTCCCTTGCGAGCGCCCCGGCTGTCCACCGACGGACATACTTGGCGATGCGGTGACTGCGTTTGTACCGGCCCAATCCTTTACGAACGGTTAACGCGCGGCAGTCGAGGCACAAAAAATATCTGGCGGCTTTGTATGTGTTACCGGCCAATAATAAGGTTTTGTTAACTTGTTTCTCTTAATCTTGGCGGAATTGGCGCCGGACGGGCACCCGCCCGGCTGGCGTTCGAGGCAATATCTGGAACATGACCCCATGAAAGCTGCTTCCGCC
>JAKBCJ010000580.1 GCA_021807975.1 Pseudomonadota bacterium
GCGATCGACCGAACCGCGCATGCCATCGAAGCCCACAGTTTTTCCGCCGCCATTCCCCCCGAAACCGCCGAGGCCCGGATCGTCCAGGATGCCGACCGGCTGGACGCCATCGGCGCGATCGGTATCGTCCGGTGCTTTTATGTCGGTGGCCGCATGGGGTCCGGCCTGTACGACCCGGACGACCCGGCGGCAGCGCACCGCGCCCTGGACGACCAAGCCTTTGCATTAGACCATTTCGGGGCGAAACTGTTCAAAATCGCCGAAAATTTCCAGACCAAGTCCGGCCAGGAACTGGCCAGCGCGCGCAACCAAACAATGCGGGGCTTCGTCCAGACCCTGCTGAACGAAATCGGAGAAGACCGCACATGATCAACGCAGCTATCGTCGGACTCGGCTGGTGGGGCCAGAATCTGGTGAACAGCGTGCGGGGTAGCGAGACGATTCGCTTCACCGCCGCCCACACCCGCAATCAGAATCCGGCCGCCGCGTTTTGCGCGCAGGCTGGGCTGAACTGGGTCGGCTCCCTCGATGCCGTGCTGAACGATCCGGCCATCGACGCGGTGGTGTTCGCCACTCCGCATACCCGGCACACCGATCAGGTGATGCGCGCCGCCGCCGCCGGTAAGCACACATTCATAGAGAAGCCGTTCAGCCTGTCGCTGGCCGACGCCTATCGGGCCAAAGCGGCGGCGGACTCGGCCGGGATCGTGCTGGCGGTAGGATTCAACCGCCGGTTTCATCCTTCGATGGCCATGCTGCGCGACGCAGTCGGCTCCGGGGTGCTGGGCACGCTGGTGACCATTAGTGCCGAACAGACCGCGCTGCATGGTATCTCGATGACAGCCGACGCATGGCGCGTCAGGCCGGAGGAAGCACCGGTCGGCGCCATGACGGCGATCGGGGTGCATCTGGTGGACGGAATGATCGATCTGTTTGGGCCGATTCGGCAAGTTTACGCCGAAATCGCCCGCCGGGCGGCACCGCTGGCGGACGATACGACGGACGTGATGCTGCGGTTCGCGAACGGGGCGTCCGGACACATCTTCTGCTCGACGGCGGCAACACCGCACTATCGCATGGCGGTTTACGGGACCGCGGGATTCGCGGAAATCCTCGGGCACCCGATGGATACATTCCGGTTGATACCAGCAGCCGGCGGGGCCGTGCATGGCGGCAACGCCCCCGTGGTGACCGAAACCCGGGGCTTCGACATGCTGAATGCGGAGATGGAGGCCTTCGCGGCCAGCATCGTCGCCGGCCGGCCCTTCCCGACGCCGATGGATCAGATCGTCCACGGTGTGGCGGTGTTCGAGGCGATCGCCAAATCGGCCGCGACAGGTTCGGCGGTGGAGGTCTAGAGCACCGTTGCGGCGTCGCATCGGCGGGCTGGTTGAGCCATCGCAGGCGAATCTTAGCGTCATTTGACGGATCTGTACCCATACCCCCTGCGCTTCCAGCGGATGGAGGAGCGGCGCGACCCCGGCCTATGCCGATGCTTCGAACATATTTGAGCAAATTGTGTTGCGGGACGGGGTGGCGGAGACTGCCGCGCTGACGACGAGGGAGATAACCGTGCTGGAACTGGTTATCAACGGTAGGGAAGAAACCGGCAAAGTGCGACAATGAGGAGAAATTAAGAAAGACAGACCTATATTTTATTAAATTTATAATATATACGTTAATGAACCAATTTTTAGAATTTGCTTTTTTGTTTGGCCTTTGATGGTTTGTAGGGTAGGGGAAAGGTCTAGGAGTGTTATGAACGTGCCTCCGGGCGGAAAGAGGTTAGGTTGCTCACCTTGACGATAATCCCGGATCTGGCGTCGTCCTTGGTTGCATTAGACACGGCGAGTGCTGTGCATGCACAATTTATCGGCAGTGAAATTTCTCTCTATACCGGCCAATCTGTCATGTACGATGGATTGCTGTTCGATGTGTGCGCCCGCTCATATTCCTCCAACGGCACAACGGTGGCCAATGTCACCATCACGAATACAAACTTCCGTAGGGAAATCGTAGCCACCAACCTTGGAACGCGTTCGATCGACATGACCGGCACCGGGACCACCGAAAACGCCCCGGCTTGCAATAAATGCACTAAGGGTAAGTACTTGGACGGGCCGATTAAAGTCACCCGGGCGAGCGGAAAGACACGCACAATGACCGCATTCACCAGTGCGATTACCGGTAATCTCGCCTGCACCGCATGTGCTTCCATGGTTGACTACCCGACCTCGACTCTGCTTTCGACCGTGAATACCTCTACCAATGCTGCTTCGCTCAGCGGCAAGAGCGCCGTGACCAACGGCCTGAAGCAGAGCGTCAAAGTCGATCACAGCTTGACTGCCTACAACCCGGGCGTTCTCGCGCTCAATCCAAACCGGCTCAATTTTTCCGCGGCGCCGGAGCCGGCGGCAATCACCCTGTTGATCGCCGGGCTGACCGGCCTGACCATCGCCCGCCACCGCCACGCCCGCATGCGTGGCGGAATCGCGGACGTTCGGGCGATGCACACACTCTAATATCCTGGCGGTACATCGGAATATGAGACATTTTAGCCCTTACCGGGACGCAGTTGCCGGATTGATCGTCGCTTGTCTGTGTTCGCCGACGCTCGCCCAAACCCCGCTGCCACCCCAGCCAGCCGTGGCAGTGGATAGTCTGACCAATCTGGCTGATCAGTTCGCGAAGACCCCGGACACCGTCGTGGCCGACGTGAACGACGTGCCGATCACGTTAGGGATGGTGGCGGATCGGCTACGGGATTTCCCGGAAAAGCTATCGGTTCTGCCAGCCGATATCGTCTATAAAAGCGCACTGGATGATCTGATCGAGCAGCGCGCCCTGGCCATCAAGGCCAGAGCGCTGGGCCTGGACAAACTGCCGGAAACCCGGCGCCGACTCGACG
>JAKBCJ010000581.1 GCA_021807975.1 Pseudomonadota bacterium
CACCGTATGGGCCGGCCTTACCCTGGACCGGCCACGGGTTATGGGCATTCTGAACGTAACCCCCGACAGCTTCAGCGACGGCGGCAGCCGCACCGGCGCAGAGGCAGCGGTGGCGGCCGGCCTGGCAATGGCCGAAGCGGGCGCGGATATCGTCGATGTGGGCGGCGAAAGCACCCGCCCGGGGGCGGAGGTTGTATCCCCGGAAACAGAGCAGGCCCGTGTACTGCCGGTCATTCGCGCCCTGGCCTCGGCTGGCTTGTGCCTGTCCATCGATACAAGGAACGCCGCCACGATGCGGGCGGCGCTGGATGCCGGTGCGGCCATTATCAACGATGTATCCGGCCTGGCGTATGATTCCCGGTCGCTGGCCGTCGCCGCCGGATATGGCTGTCCGGTGGTGCTGATGCATATGCGCGGCACCCCGGCGACGATGAATGCCGAAGCCGTCTATCGCGATGTCGTGGCCGAGGTGCGGACGGAACTGCGGAACCGGGTTGATGCCGCCCTGGCCGCCGGCATCCGGCGGGACCGCATCGCGATCGACCCCGGGCTGGGTTTCGCCAAGGACGTTGCGCAATCGGCGGCGGTGCTGCGCGGCCTGGGCAGTTTGGCCGAACTCGGCTATCCGGTGCTGGCCGGCCTGTCCCGTAAGCGGTTCATTGGCGCGTTGTCCGATGAAGCGCGTCCCGGCCAGCGCCTGGGGGGCTCACTGGCCGGGGGTCTGTTCGCGATTATGCGAGGTGCGTCAATCCTGCGCGTGCATGACGTGCGGGAGACAGTACAAGCTATTCGTGTTTGGCGTGCATTGTTCGAATGAGGCACGGTTTCGCTTTCCTAACGCCGGTTATGGTCCTACATCCAGCCGGTGAAGCGATGGATCGCGCATGACGAAGACACGACGCTTGTTCGGCACCGACGGCATTCGGGGCAAGGCCAACACTGAACCGATGACGGCGGGAATCGCCTTGCGCCTGGGCCAGGCCGCGGGGCTGATGTTCACCCGCGGGGAGCATCGCCACCGTGTCGTCATCGGCAAGGACACAAGGCTGTCCGGCTATATGCTGGAACCGGCCCTGACCGCCGGGTTCATCGGCGCCGGGATGGACGTCACCCTGCTGGGGCCGCTGCCGACGCCGGCCGTGGCGATGCTCACACGCTCCCTGCGGGCGGATCTGGGGGTGATGATTTCCGCTTCGCACAACGCTTACGAAGATAATGGAATCAAGCTGTTCGGGCCGGATGGCACCAAACTGTCCGATGCCGTGGAGCTTGAGATCGAGGCCCTGATGGACAGTGGTTTCGCCGACCGGCTGGCGGAATCGCATCTGCTGGGGCGGGCCGCGCGCCTGGACGACGCGGCGGGGCGGTATATCGAGGCTGCCAAGGCCAGTTTTCCGCGCGGCTCCCGCCTGGATGGGCTGCGCATTGTCGTCGATTGCGCCAACGGCGCCGGCTACAAGGTGGCCCCGGCCGTGCTGTGGGAACTGGGGGCCACGGTGATTCCGGTCGGCGTCGCGCCCGATGGGTTCAACATCAACAAGGGGTGCGGCTCCACCGTGCCGGAGTTCCTGTGCGCCAAGGTGCTGGAGCACAATGCCCATCTGGGCATAGCGCTGGATGGCGATGCCGACCGCCTGATTATCGCCGATGAAACCGGCGAGGTCGTCGATGGCGACCAGATACTGGCGCTGATCGCCCAGTCCTGGCACCAGGCCGGCACGCTGCGCGGCGGCGGGATCGTCGCCACGGTAATGTCGAACCTGGGGCTTGAACGGCATCTGTCCGGCCTGGGACTGAACCTGCACCGCACCAAGGTCGGGGACCGGTATGTCGCGGAGCATATGCGTGCGTCCGGCATCAATGTCGGCGGCGAGCAGTCGGGGCACCTGATCCTTTCGGATTTCGCCACGACGGGCGATGGGCTGCTCGCGGCGCTGCAAGTGCTGGCCGTCCTGGTGCAGCAGGGGCGCCCGGCGTCGGAGGTGCTGCAGGTGTTCCAGCGGCTGCCGCAGCGGTTGAAGAACGTGCGGTTCAAGGGGCAGTCGCCGCTGCGCGAGCCCGGGGTCCAGGCCGCGATCCGTGATGCCGAGGTTCGGCTGGCCAGCACCGGGCGCGTGCTGATCCGCGAGAGCGGCACCGAACCGCTGGTCCGGGTGATGGCCGAGGGCGAGGACAGTGCCGTGGTGGCCGATGTGGTGGACAGCCTGTGCGAAATCGTCGCCGAGGCCGCCAGGCTTCGCGAAGCCGCCTTATCGTGACAATCGGGCCATGAGAGGCCGGGTTCTTGTCATCGCCGGGTCGGATTCCGGAGGCGGCGCCGGAATCCAGGCGGATATCAAGACGATCACCGCGCTGGGTGCGTTCGCTGCCACCGCGATCACGGCCCTGACAGCGCAGAACACGCTGGGCGTGCATGGCGTCATGCCGGTGCCCTGCGACTTCATCCGCCAGCAAATCGAGGTCGTGCTGTCGGATATCGGGGCGGATGTCATCAAAATCGGCATGCTGGGCGATGTCGCGACCATCGGAACCGTCTGCGACGCGCTGGAGGATTTTGCCCCCGATGTTCCGGTGGTGCTGGATCCGGTGATGGTGGCGAAGGGCGGGCATGCGCTGCTGGCGCCCCTGGCGGTGAATAGTTTGCGCCAGCGGCTGGTGCCGCTGTCCGCGCTGATCACGCCGAACCTGCCGGAAGCCGAGGCGCTGACCGGCCTGACGATCCGCACCGAGGCCGATATGCGTTCGGCCACGGCCGCGTTGCTGGCGCTGGGCGCGCCGGCCGTGCTGCTGAAGGGTGGCCACCTGGAGTCTGACATCGTCACCGATCTGCTGGCGAGCGCGTCGGGGATCGAGGCGTTTTCGGCGCCGCGTATCCCGACCCGGCATACCCA
>JAKBCJ010000582.1 GCA_021807975.1 Pseudomonadota bacterium
GGTCGCGCCGGCCGCGATCGAGATCGATACCGACGCATTTGTGGAGCGCGAGGCGATTACCGTGATCCTGTCCGAGAAAGGCTGGATACGCGCGGTGAAAGGCGTGGTGGCGGACCCCAACGACCTGAAGTTCAAAGAGGGCGACAAGCTGCGCCTGCTGCTGCCCTGCCAGACCACCGACCGGCTGACGTTACTGGCGACGAACGGCAAGGCATTCACGCTCAAGGCGGCCGACCTGCCGCGCGGGCGTGGCGACGGCCAACCGGTGCGCCTGTTGGCCGAACTGACGAACGAGGATGATATCGCCGCGCTGTTCGTCGCGGCGGAGGGCACGAAATACCTGATCGCGTCCAACTCCGGCCGCGGCTTTATCGTGGCGGCGGGGGACCTGCTGGCCGAAAAGCGCACCGGCAAGCAGGTGCTGAACCTGAAGCCGAAAGAGGAGGCGGCGTTGTGCGTGCCAGCCGACGGCGACCATGTCGCGATCATCGGCACCAACCGCCGCCTGCTGGTGTTCCCGCTGGATCAGGTGCCGGAAATGGCGCGCGGGGCCGGCGTGATCCTGCAGCGTTACAAGGACGGCGACCTGTCGGATATCAAGATCTTCCGGCTGGCCGACGGGCTGACCTGGAAGCTGGGGGAGCGGATGCGGACGGAAACAGACCTCCGTCCCTGGCTGGGCGAACGCGGCAGCTCTGGCCGCCTGCCGCCGAACGGGTTCCCGAAGGGACCGAAGTTCGCCTGAACGGATTGCCTGCCGAACCGGGGCCTACCAAGCCCCGGAGATGGCCGCCCTCAGTGTCTGTTTCGCAATGATGGTCATGATCGGAATCTCCGGGATCGGCACGTCCCCGGTCAGCGCCCTGGCCACCGGGATCAGGTCGGCTGCGCGCTTGCGGTATTTCTGGTCGATGGCGGCCTCGCACCACATCGCCATCAGCACGAAACGCTCCGCCCACTGCGCCCGCGCTGCTGGTAGAATCTGGTTCAACACCACGCCCATCATTCCGGCCCGATCGTTGCGCGCGAACCCGGCCAGGGCGTCGCGTATGGCCGGTCCGTCCTCGAACCAGGACTGGATGATCCGGTCGTCCTCCATCCAGGTCAGGCCGCGGGTAAAGGCGGCGGCAATCCCTTCTGCGCTGCGGGCATCCGGCGTCAGGTCCTGCCACATCCGCTCGGCTTCCGCCGCGATGTCCAGCCGCCGGTCTTTCCAATCGGCCCCGCCGGCCAGTTCGGCGAAGCCCAGCAGCCCGTCGGGCGGCGCGGCGCCAGCCTCCACCGCGGTTCCAATGGCGTGCTGGGCCATCAGGTCCAGATAGGATCTGCCGACCTGCACAAACGTGCTTTGCAGCTTGACCTCGCGCAGCATGGCGGCGATCTCCCGCCGCGGCACATCCGAACCGCCCCAGACATCGACAACGCCTTCGCCATGGCGGATCAGCAGGCCGGCGAACACGCCCTTGCTGCCCGCCCGATCGACCGCCAGCAGGCTTTGCGCGCCCGAACCGTCGATCATCGAGGCGTGAAACTCCTGCACCGCGCCGGGGACTGGCCAACTGCCGATTTCCAC
The DNA here is from genome assembly GCA_021807975.1 of Pseudomonadota bacterium. Lineage (GTDB taxonomy): Bacteria > Pseudomonadota > Alphaproteobacteria > Acetobacterales > Acetobacteraceae > Rhodopila. Next base: position 1,574 of record JAKBCJ010000582.1, read on the forward strand.
CCCTGCCAGGCGGGCTTTGCGGATCGCGGAATCCAGCGCGGGCCGGTCGGCAGGCGGCAGCCAGTTCCGTACGGCGATCGCCCGGCGCAACGCGGCCGGCGACAGAGTCTCCGGGTGGGCCGACTGTCCCAGCGCCAGGGCGGCGTTGCGCCGCACCGCCGGGTCGGTGTCCAGCAGCATCAGCGGCACCGCATCGCGCAGCACCAGATGCGGCGACAACGCCATCTCGGTGGCCAGAAAGCTGCGCAAATCGCCCGGCATCATTGCCGCGGACGATTTCAAACCTTCGATCACCTCCTCGGGCGACGATGCCATCCCCGCCATTTGGTCCAGGAACCCGCGCAGCGTTCCGACCATATCGTCGGTCGGTTCGGCATCGCCCAGCGCCAGCCCGGCGCTTGCCAGGGCGACTTTAACGTCCTCGGACACCGGAACCCGGGCATGGGTCATGGCCGAGGCCATCTCGAACCAATCCTCCCTGGGGATGGTTTTGGCCTCGCCGAGGGCGATCAGCCGCTGCTGGTAGTCGGACAGCATGCGGATCGCCCAGTCCCAGCCGGCGTCCTGCCGGTAGCGGACAAATTCCAACTGCAGCGTCAGCAGGTCCTGATACGCCTCCAGCAGGGTATCGTTGCGCCGCTTGCCGGTGGGGGCGGCCTCGGCAATCAGCAGATCGACGATGACCGGCAAGACCTGCGGCATTTCCTCCAGCCAGCCGGTATCCTCGTCATTCGGGCCGGCCTGCGGATCGCGCGCCAGCTTCTTGGCTATGGCCTTGACCCGGCTGCGGTCCAGCGCGGTTGCCGCTGGCGGCTCCCCCGGATCGTCGCCGATTCGGGGGTGTTCGGACTCGTCATCCAGCGCCCCGAACAGATCTTCGATTTCCTCGTCGTCCAGGTCGATCGCCTCGATCGCCTCGAAGACCGCATCGCACCCGGCGATGATGGCTTTCGCCGACCCGGTGCGGCTGACGATCTTGGATTTCCGCAGCTCTTCCTGATCGGAGTCCCACAGCCCCTCGATCGTGGCGGTGAATTTCGGATGGGCGATGGACACGCGAAACGCCGTTGGCGTGCGCAGCGCGTCGATCGACAGCTCGCACTCGCCGTCGTCCAGATCGATTGTCATTTTTGCCAGATCCATCACGGCCTGGTTGCTGCCGCGAAACGCGGCGATGGCGGCTTTGTAGCCGTCTTCGTGATCGGGGTCGAAAAAGTATTCCGACAGGATATCCCCGGCCAGGTCCAGCAGCACCTGATCGGCCGCGTCCGGCTTGCCGCCGGCCCGGTCGGATTTTCCCTTGGCCATTGAACGCG
>JAKBCJ010000583.1 GCA_021807975.1 Pseudomonadota bacterium
TCTGCCGCCTGTCCAACGCGATGAAGACCCTGGGCGTGAAGAAGGGCGACCGCGTCACCATCTATCTGCCGATGGTGCCGGAAGCGGCGGTGGCGATGCTGGCCTGCGCCCGTATCGGCGCGATCCATTCTGTCGTATTCGGCGGGTTCTCCCCCGACAGTCTGGCCAACCGTATTCAGGATTGCGATTCCACCCTGCTGATTACCGCCGATGCGGGCCGGCGCGGCGGCCGTTCGGTGCCACTGAAAGCTAACGCCGACGCCGCGCTGAAGACCTGCCCCAGCGTGAAGAATGTGATCGTGGCCTCGATCACCGGCGCGAAGGTGGACCATGTTGCCGGCCGCGATCATGATTACAGCGCCCTGCTGGCCGCGGCCTCCCCCGACTGCGCGCCGGAGCCGATGTCGGCCGAGGACCCGCTGTTCATCCTGTACACCTCCGGCAGTACCGGCAAGCCGAAGGGCGTGCTGCACACCACCGGCGGCTACTTGGTGTGGGCCAGCTACACGCATGAGAACGTGTTCGACTATCGCCCCGGTGACGTTTACTGGTGCACCGCTGACGTGGGCTGGGTGACCGGCCACACCTATATTCTATATGGACCGCTGGCGAACGGCGCGACGACGCTGATGTTCGAAGGCATCCCGAACTACCCCGACAGCAGCCGTTTCTGGCAAGTGATCGACAAGCACAAGGTCAGCATCTTCTACACCGCCCCGACCGCGATCCGCGCCCTGATGCGCGATGGCGAGGGACCGGTGAAAAAGACTTCCCGGGCATCGCTGCGCCTGTTGGGCAGCGTGGGTGAGCCGATCAATCCGGAAGCGTGGCTGTGGTATTACAACGTGGTCGGCGAGAAGCGCTGCCCCATCGTCGATACCTGGTGGCAGACCGAAACCGGCGGCATCCTGATCAGCCCGCTGCCGGGTGCCACCGCGCTGAAGCCTGGTTCCGCGACCCTGCCGCTCCCTGGCGTGAAGCCGCTGCTGGTCGATGGCGACGGCACCGAACTGATCGGGGCGACCGAAGGCAATTTGTGCATCTCCGACGCATGGCCCGGCATGATGCGGTCGCTGTACGGCGACCATGAACGGTTCGTCCAGACCTACTTCTCCACCTTCAAAGGCCTCTATTTCACCGGCGACGGCGCTCGGCGGGACCAGGACGGGTATTACTGGATCACCGGCCGGGTCGATGACGTGATCAACGTGTCCGGCCACCGCATGGGCACCGCGGAGGTGGAAAGCGCACTTGTGGCGCATCCGAAGGTCGCCGAGGCCGCCGTTGTGGGCTTCCCGCACGACATCAAGGGCCAGGGCATCTACGCGTACGTCACGCTGAACGCCGACGAGGAACCGACCGAGGAACTACGCAGGGAACTGGTGGCGTGGGTCCGCAAGGAAATCGGGCCGATTGCCTCGCCGGATGCGATCCAGTGGGCGCCGGGGCTGCCGAAGACCCGCAGCGGCAAGATCATGCGGCGGATCCTGCGCAAAATCGCGGCGAACGAGACGGATGGGCTGGGGGATACCTCCACCCTGGCCGATCCGGGCGTGGTGACGGAACTGGTGGCCAACCGGGTGGGGTAGGCCGGGTTCGGTCGCGGCACCGGGTTTCCCGGGTCGCGGCCGGTGGACACCGTCATGGCGGGCGCAGGCCCCATAGGCGTTAAAATAGGGCGGCGACACCTCGGCTTTTTGATATGTGTCATGGCCGGGCTTGGTCCGGCCACCCGGGAATTGCGGTTGCGGAACAAGCAAAGTCCCGGGTTGCCGCGCCAAGCACGGCCATGACACAAGGGGGAGTACGGCCCGTTCTGGTCGCTATTTTAACGCCTATGGGGCGCAGGCCCGCCATCAACGCCTTCTCCCGGACCAACCCCGCAAGTCGTGGATAGCGAGCCTGCGCCCGCTACCCCCATAAGACGCCGACGGCCCGCGTCAAATGAATCGCTAATTTCGCCGCTTATCCTGACGCCCGGGGCGCATGTCCGATCTATGGCTGCGCTGCGCCCAACAATTCCCGAAACATCGTCATAAGGGCCACCGGGTAAGCATCTGCCGGAACGGTCAGACCGGCAAGTCCGGCGCCCTGTGCGGAAGCCGCGCGATCTCGGCCAGACGCTCCTCCAGACCGCACACCATCAGCCAGGATACTTGACATTTTTCCTATTATTGCTTAGCAATCCGGAATGGAAACCCAGACCCAGACCCCGCCGACAGACCTGCCGGCGCAAGCCTGTCGCCATCTGATGCACACCCTCATCGCCCTGCTTCCCCCGCCGATAGAAGACACTCCGGAAGCCACCCTGACCAGAAACCATGCCGCCATAGCCCGCATGGCCGCCCTCGCCCCCGTCAACGCCGATGAGGCTGAGCTCGCGGCCCAGTGCGTCGCCGCCCGGGCCCAAGCTGAAGACCTGCTCCGCCTGATCCGTCTCCACGACAGCGACATAAACATCGTCATCAAACTCAATGCCCAGTACGCGGCGATGGTCCGCGCTTCTCTATCCGCCCATAACCGCCTGCTCCGCACGCAACAGCAGCGCCGCAAACGCGAAACAACGCACAGCGCCGCCGACCACGACGAGTCGATCCGCCACGCCGCCGCCCAAGCCATGCTCGGTGTCCTCGCAACCGCACCCGGGCATCCGTCAATCTCAAAAGAAGAGATAGAATCCCGCGCAACGGGAAGCGAGACGCCTAAGAGACGACGACAACACGACCCCGTCACGGTTGCCCGGGTCAACGCCCATATCGACGCCGCGATCCGCGCCGCCGGCCCAAACCGGTGCCAATCCGGGCTGCCATTTTCCAACAACGCGCCCCGCCACCGATCTCCCGGGCCGCCAAATTGCCGGCCCAACACGGCCATGTTATCGCT
>JAKBCJ010000584.1 GCA_021807975.1 Pseudomonadota bacterium
AGCGTGGCAACCACCCGCAATGTGCGGAGCAACACGCGCAAGACGGTACCCATACGAACCTTGTCGGTCTTATTAAGTGCCCAGGGTGCCTGGCGGTCTATGTAACCGTTCGCAGCCCTGATCACCTTCCACACTTCCTCCAGGCCCTCATGAAAGGTCTGGCGCTCGATATTGTCCCGCAGCACGCGCAGAAGCGATTGGGCCTCATGCAGCAGCGTCGCATCGTCTTCGGTAGCTGTCCCGATGGGCGGCCGTGCTCCGCCGCAGTTGCGGGCGACCAGGGACAGCGTCCGTTGCGCCAGATTCCCCAGATCGTTGGCCAGATCGACGTTGATACGGCTGATGATCGCGGCGTGGCTCAGCGACCCGTCGGCGCCGAACGGCTTTTCGCGCAGCAGGAAGTAGCGGATCTGGTCCAGGCCGAAAATCTCCGCCAGCTTGCGCGGCTCCACGACATTGCCCAGGGACTTGGACATCTTCTCCCCGTCCATCAGCCACCAGCCGTTGGAGGTCACCCGCCGGGGCAGCGGCAACCCGGCCGCCATCAGGAACGCGGGCCAATAAACCGCGTGGAAGCGGATGATGTCTTTTCCCACAAAATGAACGTCCGCCGGCCAATACTTCCAGCGCGGTGCGTTGTCGTCGGGGAAGCCGCACGCGGTGACGTAGTTGTTCAGCGCGTCCAGCCAGACATACATCACATGGCCGGGCGCGTCCGGCACCGGGATGCCCCAGTTGAAGGTCGTCCGGCTGATCGACAGATCGTTCAGGCCGCCTTTGACGAAGCTGGTGACCTCATTGCGGCGCGAGGATGGCGCGATAAATCCCGGATTTTCCTCGTAAAGCTTCAGCAGCCGGTCCTGAAACGCGGACAGGCGGAAGAAGTATGACGGTTCCCTGACCCATTCCACCGGCGCACCGCTGGGCGCGACCTTGGAGCCATCGGGCCGGGTCGTCAGTTCCGCTTCGTCGTAGAAAGCCTCATCCCGAACCGCATACCAGCCTTCGTAGTGGTCTAGGTAGATGCAGGGCTCTTCGAAGTCTTCGTTCTTCTCGATCCGCTTCCACAATTCGGCGCAGGAGATTTTGTGGCGATCCTCGGTCGTGCGGATCCAGTCGTCGTAGGAAATGCCCATGGTGTCGCTCATGGCCCGGAAGTCGGCGGAGACCATGTCGGCGAATGTCTGCGGATCGACACCCTTGTCGGCGGCGGCCTTTTCGACCTTTTGCCCGTGTTCGTCGGTGCCGGTCAGGAAGAAGACATCGTAGCCGTCCAGCCGCTTGAAGCGGGCCATGACGTCGGCGGCGATGGAGGTGTAGGCGTGGCCGATATGCGGCGCGCCGTTCACGTAATAGATCGGGGTCGTGATGAAGCAGGTCTGGGTCATGGGTCTTCTTCAGTTGGTGCCGCCGGACAGCGTTGGGAAGCCTTATAGCCGAGGTTTCCGGGCGCCGTCATGGCGGGGACAGAGAATGGTGGACGTGGATGACAAATGGGTGGGATATGCTAGGGATATCTCGACGAGATCAGAGGGCGCGCTGTGAGCGTTGCGACAATCGGACGATGGGGCAAGAATCTGGCGATCCGATTTCCGAATGAGATCGCCGGCCAGCTTCATCTGCATGAAGGGGACCGGCTGGAGATCGAGGCGGAAGCCGGGCGGATCGTGATCCGTCCCGCCAAGCCGGAATATTCGCTGGACACGATGTTCGCTGGCAAATCCCCGGCTGAATGGCGCAGTCTCTATGCGGAGTCCTTCGATTGGGGTCCGGACCTCGGCCGTGAAATCGTCGAGGAATGAGCGAAACGCCTTGGCTGCCGGACGCGGGGGACCTGATCTGGACGGATTTTGCCCCCACCAAGGGACGAGAACAATCCGGCCGGCCCGCCTTGGTGGTCTCCTCCCGGGTGTTTACCGAAATGACCGGACTGGCCGTCGTGTGTCCGATAACCTCCCGCGTCAGGCCGTTTCCCTCCAGCGTGGTGTTGCCGCCGGGGTCGCCGGTCGCGGGTGAGGTGCTGATCAGCCATATCCGCAGCATCGACACGCTTGCTCGGCCGGTAATCTACGCGGGTGCCTCGGTCGCGCCGGCCGTGGCTGACGAGGTCCGGGCGAAGCTGGCGGCGCTGGTGACGATCTAGCGGCTTACAGGTGGGTCGATCTGGTCCGATCCTGGCGCCATGACGAACGCCCCTGCCCTTCAGTTTCGGGTCCACGAAACCTCCGGCGCCATGACCGCCCTGCCCTTTTCGGCTGACCGGCTGGTCATCGCCGGGTGGGCCGGGCGCGATGAGGCGTCCTTGCGGCACCATATCCAGGAGCTTGCCAGCATCGGCATCGCGCCGCCCAGCCGGACGCCGCTGTTCTATGCGGCGGCGGCGGGGCTGCTGACGCAGGCGGCGGTTCTGGAGGTGCTGGGCACCGAAACCTCCGGCGAGGTCGAACCGCTGCTGGTCCTGGCGCACGGGGAGACCTTCGTCGGCGTCGGTTCCGACCATACCGACCGGCAGGCCGAGGCCTGGTCGGTGCCACATTCCAAGCAGTTGTGCGGCAAGCCGGTGGGGCGCGACCTGTGGCGGTTCAGCGATGTCGCGCCGCATTGGGATCAGATCGTGCTGCGGGCCTGGATTCCGGACGCATCCGGCGGATGGGAGCTGTATCAGGAAGGCACGGCGGCGGGTCTGCGCCGCCCGGATGAACTGGCCGCCTTGGCGGGCGGCTTGGCCCCGGGTTCGGCTATGCTGTGCGGCACGCTGGGCGCGATCGGCGGGGTGCGGCCGGCTGCCGGGTTCCGCATGCAGTTGCATGATCCGGTGCTGGGGCGGAGCATCGACCATGCTTACCGGGTCGTCGCGCTGCCGGTCGTCAAGTGACCCCGCT
>JAKBCJ010000585.1 GCA_021807975.1 Pseudomonadota bacterium
TGACATCCAGCGCCTGATCGATCGTCAGCGCGCGCGGCAGGGCCGGACGGACGCGGGCGGCCGCCACCAGCCGGACGGCGGCGATATCGACACCGAGCCGGCGGCTGAGGTAGCGGAAGAAGCCGCGAAGGGCGGAGAGATGCTGGGCGCGCGATGAGGCTGCCAGCTTCGCGTTGGCCAGCGACGCCAGCCATGCCCGGATATCGGCAGCCCGCAGCGCCGCGAGGGCTTTCAGGTCAGGCTCGCCGCCGAGGTGTTGGGTCATGAACCCGAGGAAACCGGCCAGGGCGTGGCTGTAGGCATCGATCGTGTTGGCCGCCGCATGGCGTTCCTGTTCCATCCAGTCGAGATAGGCCGTGCGGGCGGCCTCGCCGGTCATCGCGGGGATCGGGGCGTGCGGGACCGAGGCGGCTGGGGCCGGGGATGGTTTGCGGCGGGGCATCAGGCAGTACCAGTGCGGCCATGACACAAGATGTGATTACAGTCCGTTCCTGTCTCTGTTTTATTCTCCATGGGGCGCGAGCCCGCCATGATGCTGCCCATCGAAGCCGTCATTTCGTCGCAGACCAGGGGCCGGTCAAACCGGGCGGTCCCCGGCCACCGTCACCCGGAACCCCGATCGCGTGTGCGGCCAGTAATCCCACATCGCGCGGTGCTGCACGCAGCGGTTATCCCAGAATGCCACCGCGTTCTCGGTCCACCGGAACCGGCATTGGAACAGCGGGTCTTCCGCATGATCGCACAAATATCGCAGGACCGCCGCGCTTTCGTCGCGCGGCACGCCCAGCAGCCGGGTGGTGAAGCCCCGGTTTACATACAGCGCCTTCCGCCCGGTGACGGGATGGGTGCGAACCACCGGATGCTCCGCCCGAGGGTAAACCGGCTTGTCCGCGATCCCGAGGTTCTTGTAGGTGCCGCGATAGGCAGCCTCGCCGTCATGCACCGCCATCATGCCGTCCAGATAGGCCTTCATCCGGTCCGACAGCGCCTCATACGCCGCATACATGCTGGCAAACAGCGTGTCGCCGCCGCTGGGCGGGCACTGCTTGATATAGAGAATGCTGCCCATCGGCGGTTCGGGATCGCACGAGACATCGCTGTGCCAGCCCTCCCCATTCGCCCGCGGACTGTCCTTGTCCGCCCGGATAATCATCAGTTCCGGATGGCCCGGGGCATGCGGCGCGGCGGGATGGATATGCAGGGTGCCGAAATTGCGCCCGAACGCGAGATGCTGTTCCGGCGTCAGGTGCTGGTCGCGGAAGAATATCACCGCATTTTCCGCCAGTGCCCGGTGGATCTCATCCATCTGCCGGTTCGCAAGCGGGGCGGACAGATCGACCCCCGCGATCTCCGCCCCGATAATCGGCGTCAGCTTGTCGATCGTAAGCGTTTCGTACGGGGCCGTCGCGTCCTGGCTGTGCCGGTAGCGGGGACCGTTGTTGCCGCGCAGTACGCTCATGTCACCGAAGCCTTTCGCGTTGGACGTTTGTCCGGATCATCGGCCCGGGGTGGCTGAACCGCAAGCGGGGCTTGAAACAGCGGGGTTGCGTATCGCGGGCGCGGACATGGATGCCGTGTTCAAACGCCTGGCCGGTGAGCCGTTATTTCGTCCGGCCGTTAACGTCCCAGGAATGCCTTACGGACGTATTCGTTCGTTAGAAGTTCCTTTCCGGATCCGGTCATAACGACCTCGCCCTTCTCCAGCACATAGGCTCTGTTCGCAATACGCAACGACTGATGGAGGTTCTGTTCCACCAGCAGAACACTGATCCCACCGCTGTTGACGGCTTCGATCAGCCGGAACAGTTCCCGGGTGACAAGCGGCATCAGCCCAAGCGACGGTTCGTCCAAGATGATGAGCTTGGGCTCGGCCATCAGTCCGCGGGCGATCGCCAGCATCTGTTGCTCGCCGCCGCTCATGGAACCGGCCAACTGGCCGCGGCGATCCGCCAGCCGGGGAAACAGGCTGAAGGCGCGGCCGATCAATGCCGGGATATGCGTGCGTTGTCTTGAGTGCGCGCCAAGCTGAAGATTTTCCATGACGGTCATCCGCGGGAAGACCAGCCGGCCTTCCGGAACCAGGGTGATGCCGCTGCGCACCACCGCGTGGCTTGGCTCCCCGGTCAAATCGCGGCCATCGAAGTGGATCGTTCCGCGCCGCGGGCGCAGCACACCGGCGATCATCCCCACGGTGGTGGACTTGCCGGCGCCGTTGGCGCCCAGCAGGGCCACGATCTCCCCCGGTTGAACCGTCAGCGATACGTTCCGCACAGCCAGCGCCCCATCATAGGCATGGGCCAGTCCGGATACCTCCAGCGCCGCCGTCAAGGGGATAGTTCCTTGCGATAGGCATAATTGCGGTTCAGCCGCTCCATCAGGTAATCGCCGTAACGAATGGCCGGCGCGGCATCGCCCGGACAGGTTGGCAGGCCCTCGATTACGCTGTCCATCGACATGTCGAAGAAATACGGGATGGAGTAACGATCGGCACCGGATAGATTCTTCACGCGATGCGGCGTGGATTGCCAGCGGCCGTTGGTCCAGCGGGCCAGCATGTCCGCGACATTGACGACCCAGGTGCCCGCGACCGGCGGGGCGGCCAGCCAGGTGCCGTCGCGGCGCCTGACCTCCAGCCCGCCACGGTCGTCCTGTGCCAGGATTGTAATGAAACCATAATCCGTGTGCGGGGCGGAACCGAAGGCGTCATCCGGCGCTTCCAGGGCCTGCGGCGGGTAGTGCAGCAGACGCAGGAACGTCGTCGGCTGTGCGAAGAACGGGGCGAACCAGTCGCGGGGCATCCCAAGCGCCAGGGCCAGGGGTCGCAACAGCCGAAGGCAAAACCGGTGCATCGCTTGCTCATAGGCTTCCACGGCCTGAGA
>JAKBCJ010000586.1 GCA_021807975.1 Pseudomonadota bacterium
CGGTCTGGATGTCCTGATCGGTTACCTCGCCCGGCAGCATTTCCAGATCTACATAGCCGATTGAACCCTCGCCGAAGCCGCCCGCGGGCGTGCCGTATCCAGCAATCCCGTTCGCGCCCGAGGTAGGCGGCCGTGTCACGGTGATGAAGCACTGCAAGGGCAGGATCAGGCTTCCCCATCCTCCCGCGGAACCATAGGCCATGCCGCCCCCGGTTAGCCCATACCCCCCTGTGTCGCTGCACTTGCTTGGCTCGAAAATCATCGGCAGCGAACCGGTTAGGGACTGTAGCCCGGCGGATATCGCATCGCGGGTCGCGGCTTCGGCCAGCAGTGCAGTCTGGATACGGGCCCGGTAGGACCCGTCGGGTTCGCCCGGCTTCCTGCTCATTGCCGCTCCAAAGTAATCAGCCGATATCAGGTCGAGCCATTCTTCGGTCGCGGTCAATAGTCGTGTCTGTTGAATTGTATAAGTAATACGGCCATATAGCCAGACCCACGATGTCCCTATACTGCTCAGCAGGCCCGTCAGGTTGGGAATGGAACCCCCGAACCACCGCCCGGGCAGCGCCGCAACCAGCCGGCCGACAATGTCGGCGATATCACCCACCATTGGTTGAAACCTGGACTTGCCCGGCTTTGATGACCGTATAGGGCGCGGGATTAATATCCATGCCCGCACCGTTAAGCAATACGTTCGAAACGTTCGCCAGGGTCGGGGACGCTTGATAGGCCTGTTGCGCAACCCGTGTAATCGAAGCGGCATCGCCGATCCCCAGGCCATTCAAATAAATGGCAACAGACTGCTGAATCGCCGCGATATCAGAAGATCCCGGAATGACGGTGCCGAAATTTACAGTCAAGGTTGCGGCGACCGTCAGAACCTGCGGTGGAACCACGGAAAAGGTAGTCCCCACCGGCCGTACCGCATCGACAGCGGTTGCGACGCTGGAAAGCAGTTGAGCCGACGGATACCCGCTGCCATCATCCACCACGACCAGAAACGCGCCAATCATCGGCAGGCCATTGCCCCCGGTGTTCGGCGCGATGACCGTTCGAAGGCCCTGGCGCACGCTCATGATCGCATTGTCGATTGCGCCCGGCGTAGCCCGGGACCGGCTCGTCAGATAGCCCTGAAACCGGGTCCGAAACGCATCGTCAGACTCCGCATCGATGCCATTGGCCAATGGGTTGGCGTTGATTACTTGATCGACCCCCGGCAGCGAAGCGGCGATCACCGTAATAGTTCCGCTCAGTACATTCCCGACAGAACCAGGCGTAACGCAAACAACCGGCAGGTCGGCGGAAGCAATCCCGCTCGGTAAAACGTAACCCGATGCCGCGGCATTCCAGATCGAAACCGTGGAGTCCTGCGCCACGGCGAAACTCAGTGTGCCGTCAGAAGTCTTCACGATGCTGCCGACCGGGACGGTCGCTGGAAGACTGGGTGTAAACCGGGAAAACGTCACGATTCCCGAAGCCGGTACAGCAGGCAGCCGCGTGAGTCCAAAATCCAACATCCAAGAGTCGAGATCGGGGCCGGAGGAGGTTGACGCCCGTGTTGTCTTCAAAACCTGAAGAATAAGCCACTGCATCCACAACGCCAACGACGCGTTCGCCTCGAATATCGCTCGGATGACCGAACCGACAGACACATCGATAAGCGCGGTGGCCGAACTCTGCAGGGCGGCGGCCATGTCCTCGATAAGTTGGCTGAAGCCTTTCAAATTTAGGATCAATGTGATCACCCGGCATTGAAATTGAGGGTTACTGCACCAGGCAAATCCGCGGCGGAATAAGTAATGGAAACCGCCACGGTTCCCCGGGCAGCGTCGGTGATTGTTGTGACGATCCCGGGCGGAGGGGACGCGGCAATCGCGGTCTCTTCAAGAAGCTGGGTACGGATCACCCCCTCGATCTCTTTCGAACTGACCGGCTTACCGACGAATTGGCCCAGGCCGCCTCCGTAGTCCAGGTTCCAGATATAGTCGCCGGGGTTCGTTAGCAGCCTGCGGAGGAGCCGCTGATTGGTTGTATCGGAGCCCGAGGAAAGCGCCAGGTCGCCGCTGTTGCCGACCGCCAGATCGTCGCCCCAGTTATGAAAAATGTCGAGCATAGCTGCTAATCCTGCGGAGCGGGGGGGCTTGTCGTCAGATTATTCGGGCCGGTGTGCGTATGTGCGTTGTAATGCCCGCGCAGCGCGGACAGCGCCCCATGCTGATCGTAAATATCGCCGGAGACATACAGGCTGCCATTGATGCGGATCGTTCCGTCATTGCAAATCTTCAAAGAGGTTCCGCCGGCATGGACAAGCCACAGCTCTCCACTAGGGGCGGGTGGAGGCATTTGTTTGCTGGAAAACAGGCAACCGACGACAATGCCCTGTTCGATATCGCCCTCCTGGGGAATCACAGCGACCTGATCGCCGGGCGTGGGCGGACTAACCATACCCCAACCGCTGCCAACCCATTGGGATAACACGGGAAGCCATCCGGAAAGCACACCCTCCGGCTGGACAATGACCCGTACCGTCGCGTCGGGGGGATTAACCGACGCGACAGTCCCGAATTTTACCTGCCCTATGGCCCTGTCCAGTGTCGATGCATGCGATTTCAAGATATTCGATAGTGCATTGGTCATGAAACCCTGACTCGATTCAGTAATCAAATTTGGCAGGCGAAAATAGTCTGTTCTGAGCCGGACAATCCGGAGAACCGGCTTTCCACGGTGTCGATGCGGTATGTCCGATCCAAGACCGAATTGGTTCCGCTAAGAAGGATGACCGTCCGCGGCGTCAAAGCGGGATTCCAGGGCATTTCAATGCGCAAGGTTGTCGCAAGGCGCGTCAATTCGGCACCATACTGACTCATTGAATCAGTCA
>JAKBCJ010000587.1 GCA_021807975.1 Pseudomonadota bacterium
CGAGGGCAACGCGCATGCGCCAGCCGCCGGAGAACTCGGCCATCGGGCGCGCCAGATCCGCGGTCGAAAACCCCAGCCCCGCCAGGATTTCCCCCGCCCGCGCCGGCGCTCGGTCGGCGCCGATCTCTTCCAACCGGGCGTAGATGTCGGCGATGCGTTCGGGTTCGGCTGTCTCCAGTTCGGAATACAGGGCGTCGCGCTGCGTGTCGGCGGCCAGGATGGTGTCCAGCAGGCTGACCGGGGTGGCGGGATGTTCCTGGTCCACGCTGGCGACTCGCGAACCTTTCGGCAGGCCGAATTCGCCGCCGTCGGGCGAAAGTTCGCCCAGGATCAGCTTGAACAGCGTGGATTTGCCCACGCCGTTGCGCCCGACCAGCCCCACCTTGGCGGCGGGGGGGATCAGGACACTGGCATGGTCGAAGAAGCGGCGCCCCCATGCGTTGAACACGAGGTCATCGATTTGCAGCATGAAATTATCCGGGAGCAGTTCAGTGGTATCTAACTGCCGCGGTGCAACATTGCGAGGGTTGCTTGCGAGTGGCTGCCACGCGCGCCGAGATGCGCTCCCGGCCCGGGTTTAGTTCGGGTTTGTCCTGGCGGTAGGCTTCGGCATCCCCTTCATCGCGGCCATGCGGGCCAAGCGGTTCGGGCAGTTGCGAAACTGCGAGTCCACGCACTGGACTTTTCCGCAGTCCAGACAGGCAGCGATCTCCGCCGGCACATCGGTGACGATGTGATTGCAAGCCCATGCCCACAGCCTCTTTAGCATGTTGCCCAATCCCTTCGGCAGCCGCGATCCCGCAAAAGGATCATAGTACGTGCCTGGATGCCCTGATCTGGATCAAATGTTACGCTGAAGCCTCTTCACAGCACGTTGAAACCGATCGCGAGACGTGGGACATCGAATTCGTGCGCCCCGCATGGCGCGTAAGCGTTGGGAAGAAAACCGAGCCATGAACAAACCCCTGACCACCGTGCGCCTGGGCTGCGGCGCCGGCTTTTCCTCCGACCGGCTTGGCCCCGCGGTCGATCTGGCGCAGCGCGGCGCACTGGATTACCTGGTGTTCGAATGCCTGGGCGAACGCACCATGGCGTTTGGCCATCGCGACCGGATGCTGAACCCAACACGCGGTTTCAATCCTCAGCTCGGTGCCCGGATGCGCGGCGTGCTGGCGCATTGCCATGCGAACGGGACCAGGATCGTTACCAACATGGGGGTCGCGAACCCGCGCGCGGCGGCGTTGCTGGTGATCGATATCGCCCGCGAACTGGGGCTGCGCGGCCTGAAAGTGGCGTGCGTGGAAGGCGACGATGTCACCCATCTGATCGGGCCGGACACCGCGTTCATGGACCATCCGGGAACGGTCGCGGATGTCGGCCTGCGGATGGTAGGGGCCAATGTGTACATGGGTGCGGACGCACTGCTGCCGCCATTGCAGGCGGGTGCCGACGTCGTGATCGCCGGCCGGGTTGCGGACCCCACGCTGTTTCTGTCGCCGTTGGTGCATCGTTTCGGCTGGGCATTGGACGACTGGACCATGCTGGGGCGCGGCACGCTGGCCGGCCATCTGATGGAATGCGGGATGCAGATCACCGGCGGGTATTTCGCCGATCCTGGCTACAAGGACGTGCCGCGCCTGGCGGATTGCGGCTTTCCGATCGCCGAAGTTCAGGCGGACGGCAGTTTCGTGATCACCAAGCTGGCGGATACCGGCGGCTGCGTCACGCCGGCGACGGTGAAAGAGCAGCTTCTGTATGAAGTCCACGATCCGGCGGCCTATCTGACGCCCGATGTGACCGCCAACTTCCGCCGGGTCGGCATAACCGCGGCCGGCCCGGATCGTGTGCGCGTCAGCGGCGGTGACGGCAGCGTTCGGCCCGACAAGCTGAAAGTCACCATCGGATTTGACGGCGGCTTCCTGGGCGAGGGCGGGGTCAGCTACGCCGGCCCCAATGCCCGGGCGCGCGCCGAATTGGCGGCCGATGTGGTACGCGAGCGTCTGACCCGGATCAATCGGCTGGGCGGGGATTTGCGGATCGACCTGATCGGCCTGAACTCCCTGCATCAGACCGCCGAGGTGGCCGCCGGCGACAGCGCGGACATAAGGCTGCATGTGGCGTTGCGATCGACCGAACGGGAGGATGTCGATACCATGCTGTGGGAGGTGGAATCGCTGCTGTGCTGCGGGCCGGCCGGCGGCGGGGGGTATCGGGGGCAGGTGACGCCGTGCGTGGTGACACATTCGGCGCTGATAGAGCGCGACCGGGTTTCTCCGACATTCGAGGTTTTCACGGCATGAGCCAGCGCACGATTCACGACATCGCCCATGCGCGCGCGGGCGATAAGGGCAATACCTCGAATGTTTCGGTTTGGGTGTACGATCCGAAGGACTATCCGTTACTGAAGCGGACGCTGACGGCGGATCGGGTCAAGACGGCATTTCCCAAGCTGTTTACCGGATCGGTGACGCGGTATGAGATGGACGATTTGCACGGTTTGAACTTCGTGATGCTGGATGCGCTGGAAGGCGGGGTGAATACCTCGCTGAACCTGGACTCGCACGGCAAGTCGTTCAGCTATCTGATCCTGGGCCTGCCGATCGAAGCGTGAGGATCGAGTTCAGCTGCATTCGGCCCCGGGGCTAATCCAGCCCCAGCGGATCGAACGGAAGCACCGCTTTCTCGCTGGGCAAAGCCTTCGCGTCCCAGCCCCCGCCAAGCGCGCGGATCAGGTTGATAGATGCCTGCTGCACCCGGATATCGGTATTAAGCTGGGTCGTGGCGGCCTGAAAGAGGGTAACCTGCGCCACAACGACATCGAGATAGTTGCCGACGCCCGTTCGATACAGTTGCAAAGCCAGGTTC
>JAKBCJ010000588.1 GCA_021807975.1 Pseudomonadota bacterium
CCGATGAGACGCTTAAGATCAAGGTGTTCAACATCTCCAAGAAAGAGATGGGACGGACGCTGAAGAAGTTCCGCGGCACCGCCTGGGATCAGAGCCCGATCTTCAAGAAGGTCTATGAGGAAGAATTTGGCCAGTTCGGCGGCGAGCCGTTCGGCTTGCTGGTGGGTGATTATTACTTCGATCATAGTCCGCAGGATGTGCAGCTGTTGAGCGACATCGCCCAGGTGGCGGCGGGCGCGCATGCCCCGTTCATCGCGGCCGCCAACCCGACCGTCATGCAGATGGATAGCTGGAGCGAACTATCCAACCCGCGTGACCTGACGAAGATTTTTCAAACGCCTGAGTACGCCGCATGGCGTTCGCTGCGCGAAAGCGACGATTCGCGCTACCTTGGCCTGGCGATGCCGCGCTTCCTGGCGCGACTTCCGTATGGCGCCAAGACCGAACCTGTCGATGAGTTCGCGTTTGAAGAAGACACCTCCGGCGCGGACGGCACTGGTTATACCTGGACGAACGCGGCTTACGCGATGGCCACCAACATCACGCGGGCGTTCAAGCTGTATGGCTGGACCACCAACATCCGCGGTATCGAAAGTGGCGGTGCGGTCGAGGGCCTGCCCACCCACACCTTCCCGACCGATGACGGCGGCGTGGCGATGCAGTGCCCGACAGAAATCGCAATTTCCGACCGGCGCGAAGCGGAACTCGCGAAGAGCGGTTTCATGCCGCTGATCCATAAGAAGAACTCGGACTTCGCGGCATTCATCGGCGCCCAGTCGCTGCAGAAACCGCAGGAATATGACGACGCCGCGGCGACGGCGAACGCGAACCTGGCGGCGCGGCTGCCTTATCTTTTCGCCAGTTGCCGCTTCGCGCACTACCTGAAATGCATGGTGCGCGACAAGGTTGGCAGTGCCATGACCAAGGATCAGCTGCAGGCATGGCTGTCGAACTGGCTGATGCGATACATTGATGGCTCGCCAAATACGTCCTCGGCTGAATACAAGGCCAGTCACCCGTTGTCCGAGGGCGAGGTGGTCGTCGAGGAGGATGAGTCCAACCCCGGTTACTACAGCTCGAAGATTTTCCTTAAGCCACACTACCAGCTCGAGGGTCTGACTGTATCGCTGCGGCTTGTCTCTCGCATGCCCAAATAGCCTGGATGCGATGGCGGCATGATTTGTGTCATGCCGCCGTTTCTATTCTGGTGATGTCGCCCCAACGCTGTCTTTGTTGGGCTTATGATCGAAACACGTCTCAAAGTTCGAAAGGAATACGCTCATGGCAATTGATGCATATATCTGCTTTCAACAATACGGTGGTGGTTGGCTGACGGCTGAGTCGCAGGTTAGCTTCGCTAACAATACAGAAACGTTAATGACCCAGCCGTTCGCCATTCCGACGGGCGCCACGTCCGGCACGGTGCCAAACGCAGGCCCAGCCATTTTCGAAATCGAAGATTATAGCTTCGATATCGAGCAGACGTTGAATATCGGCAGCTCCAGCAGCGGTGCGGGTGCCGGCAAGGTCTCGTTCAATCCGTTCTCGATCACCCGCAAGATCGATAAATGCTCCCCCACGTTCTTCGAAATGGCGTGTTCGGGAACCGCGTTTCAGTTGGTGACCCTGGCGATGCGCAAAAGCTCCGGCGCGGGCGCGGCGGGTGCTGGGAACACGTCAGGGCAGGTGTATCTTCGCTTCGACTTCAAGCTGGTTGCGGTTAAGACCATTTCCTGGAGTCATGACGACGAAGCGCCGAAGGAGACGGTCACCTTCGAATATGGTGGTCTCCAGGTGCGTTACGCGCAGCAGGAAGCCAGCGGCAGACTCAAGACCCCGGTCGCCGGCGGTTGGAACCGCGTGTCCAACACGCAGGACACGGGCACCAGCCTGATCATGGGAGCGAAGTGATCACTTCGAACGACAATGTGGACGCGGCCCGGGCATTGCTCCGGGCCGATGGCCCACGCGCGGCCCTTGAGCAGCTGAAAAAGGACGTGCGCAAGGCCCCGCGGGAGCCGCGCCTGCGGATTTTTCTGTTCCAGTTGTTCTGTGTCGTTGGCGAATGGGATCGCGCACTGACTCAGTTGGCTGTGGCTGCGGAATTCGATCCCGAGGCGGTGCCAATGGCGCAGACCTACCGCGCCGTTATTCGCTGCGAAATGCTGCGCGAACGTGTGTTCAAAGGCCTGCGTACCCCGACCTTCCTGGGTGAGCCCGAACAGTGGATGTCGTTACTGGTGGAAGCCAACCGCGTATTAGCGACCGGCGCGGAGGCCGAGGCGGCCAGCCTGCGTGATGCCGCGTTTGAGCAAGCCCCCGCAATTTCCGGACAGATCGACGGCACGCCATTCAACTGGATCGCTGATGCCGATCCCAGGCTCGGTCCCGTGCTGGAAGCGGTCGTCGAGGGTAAATATTATTGGGTGCCGTTCGGCCGCATCGCCCGGCTGTCGCTTGAGCCGCCCGCCGATCTACGCGACCAGGTCTGGATGCCGGCCCAATTCATCTGGAGCAGCGGCGGCGAAAGCATGGGTTTCATTCCCACGCGCTATCCCGGCTCGCAGTCCGGCGATGAGGATCTGACCCTGGCACGCCGCACCGAATGGCGTGGCAGCGACGACTGGCCGCTTGGCCTGGGGCAGCGCATGCTGGCGACCGACGCTGACGAAGTGGCGTTGATGGACCTGCGAAAGCTGGTGATCGACACGCCACCGGCCGCAGATACCCCTGCGGGCTGACAATGGCAGAACCCAACCGGCACGATCGATTGCAGCCTTCGCTGCTTGACCGGCTGACGGATGACGCGCCGGAACAGCGCCGAGAGGCGTCCGACCGGCAAGTGCTGACCATGCAGCAACTTC
>JAKBCJ010000589.1 GCA_021807975.1 Pseudomonadota bacterium
CCGATCGGCCGAACGAAGCCGGGCGGCGCGCTATTCTGTGGGCATGTCTGATCGCCACCTGCATGGCGGCCATCGAGAGTACCATTGTCGCAACGATCGTGCCGACGATCGTCAGCGATCTGGGCGGCTTCAATTTGTTTACCTGGGTATTTGCGATCTACGTGCTGACGCAAGCCGTCTCCATACCAGTGTATGGGCGGTTGGCTGACCTGTATGGCCGCAAACCGGTGTTCTTCTTCGGGGTCTGCCTGTTTCTGGCCGGCACGGTGTTGTGCGGGCTGGCGCCGGGTATGCCATCTTTGGTGTTGTTCAGGGCTGTTCAGGGCATCGGGGCAGGGGCCATCCAGCCAATCGCCGCGACCATTCTGGGGGACGTTTACAAACCGTCCGAACGCGGGCGGGTGCAGGGGCTGGTGTCGTCCGTGTTCGGCGTTTCGGCGGTTGCCGGTCCGTCCCTCGGGGCATTTCTGGTGCAGCATATCGGATGGCGGGCGGTATTCTGGGTCAATATCCCATTCGGCATCGCTGCAATCGCGATGATCGGGGTCTTCCTGCGCGAGAAGGTCGAGCGGCAGTCTCACCGGATCGACTGGGCGGGATCGGTGTTGCTGCTGGTGGGGGTCGGGTGCCCGATGCTGGCGCTGGTGCAAGGCGGCACGCTGGGTTCGGCTGCGATCCTTGGCCTGATTTCGGTCGGCGTTCTGGCGCTGGGGGCACTCTATCTGAACGAACGCAGCGTGCCCGAACCAATGCTGCCGCTGGAACTGTGGCGTAACCGCGTGATCGTGGTCGGCAGCCTGGGCAACTTCACCTCCGGGGCAATGATGCTGGGGGTTTCGGCCTTCCTGCCGACCTACATCCAAGGTGCCATGGGCCGCGAGGCGTTGATCGGGGGGCTGGTGCTGGGCGCGATGTCGATGACCTGGGCGCCGGCCAGCTTCCTCGCCGGCCGAATCATGGGCCGCACCAGCTATCGGACGGTCGCGATTTCGGGTGCGCTGTCGCTGGTGGCGGGGTGCTGCATCCTGCTGGGGCTGACTCCGGCGGCCGGTCCGTGGTGGGCCGCCGCCGGGGCATTCACCATCGGCATCGGCATGGGGTTCTGCAGCACGGTGTTCATCGTGTCGATTCAGGCATCGGTGCCATGGCGGCAGCGCGGGGCTGCGACGTCGTCGTCGATGTTCATGCGTTTCGTCGGGCAGGCGATCGGGGCCTCGGGCTGCGGTGCGGTGCTGAATGCCACCATGACGTGGT
This sequence comes from Pseudomonadota bacterium, assembly GCA_021807975.1. Lineage (GTDB taxonomy): Bacteria > Pseudomonadota > Alphaproteobacteria > Acetobacterales > Acetobacteraceae > Rhodopila. The sequence goes on from JAKBCJ010000589.1 coordinate 1,255, forward strand.
CGGACCCGGGGGCGGCGGGGGCAGTGGACCGGCTGTTGAACCTCGGCACCCGTTCGGCGATGGCGCCGGCCGAACTGGCCGAGCTGACCGGTGCGCTGGCGGGCGCGCTGCACAATGCGTATCTGCTGGCGACGGTGTTCGCCATGCTGACCCTGCTGATCGCCTTCTGGATGCCCGCGCGGCTGCGGCCTTGAGCGCGCGCTTCAGCCGGTAGTCTGCGTCACCTCGCCAGCGACGATACGCTGGCGCCCGAGCGGGGTATCCAGCAACAATGCGCCGTCGGCGTCCAGGCCGGCGAAATGGCCGGTGACGGGCTGGCTGCCGGCACTGGCGGCGATCGCGGCGCCGATCGGATAGGACCGGGCGAGCCAGCGCAGCCGGATCGGGTCGAACCCTTCGGTCTCCCAGGTTTGAAGGTGTTGCCGCAGATTTTCCAGCAGGATGTCGCGCGCGCCATCGACCGAGGCGATTCCGCCATTGGCGACGATGGTGGTGGTTTTATAGGCGGTGTTCGACGGGGCCTCCAGCACGTTCAACCCGATGCCCAGGATGGTGGCATCGTCCACCTGTTCCAGCAGAATGCCGGAGATTTTCGAGCCTTTGACCAGCACATCGTTGGGCCATTTCAGTGTCGCCTGCATTTGCCGGGGCAGCAGGGTCTCGACGGTATCTGCCACCGCCAGCGCCGCGACGAAGCTGAGTTCGGCGCACCGGGCGGTGGGTTGGCCGGTGCGCAGCAGGACCGACATGTACAGGTTGCCCGGCGGGCTGAACCATGTGTGTGCCAAACGTCCGCGCCCGGCGGTTTGCTCATCGGCATGAACGACCAGTCCGTGCTCCGCGCCTTCCAGAAGCAGACGCCGGATTTCGTCGTTGGTCGAGCCGATCGTTTCGTAATGCCGAATAGTGAATACAGGGGTCATGGTTCGTTCATAACATGGATTGGCCGGTAAGGTTTATACCCTCTGCGCGGGACGCATCAGCCAGCCCGTTGCAAGCGATCGCCATTCGCCAGAATTGTCTGTGCCAGCGCGGCCGCCGGGCCGCGAAGGCCGGCGCGGGCACCCAGTACCACGAATTCGACATTTCCAAGGTCCGGCAGCCGCAGTGCCGCCGGCATTTCCACCAGTCCCTCTGGAATCAGGCCCCGGGCGTGGACCGTCACACCCAACCCCGCGAGGCAGGCAGCGCGCAGTCCGCTAAGACTGCCGCTGGTACAGGCGATCCGCCATGTCAGTCCCGAATGCTCCATCGCCTCCAGAGCAACGGAGCGGGTGATGCTGGGGGCATTGAATAGAATCAGTGACACCGGCGGGTCGGCTCTGGCGCCAGGCGCGCCGACCCAGGCCAGACGATCGCGCCACACCAGTTGCCCGCGGTCGTCGCCGTCGCGCCGTTTCGCCAGCACGAGATCGAGCTCGCCCGCGTCCATGTGTTCATACAGCGTGGCGCTGACGCCGACTTTCAGTTCCAGATCGACCATCGCGTGCTGGCGGACGAAATCGCGCAGCAATTCGGGCAGACGGGTGCTGACGAAATCCTCCGAGGTGCCGAAGCGCAACCGGCCGCGTAACTGGGAGCCCTGAAAATAGCGGCGGGCGCGCTGGTTG
>JAKBCJ010000590.1 GCA_021807975.1 Pseudomonadota bacterium
GGACCGATGTCACACAAGGTGACAAAGGCTATCGGGTTCGGATCACGCCTTTATCAGCCGCGCGGCGAAGAACCCGTCCATCCCGCCTTTGTCGGCCCAAAGCCCCGGATGGGTGCGCAAAAACCCTTCCGGCGTGCGGGCTTGCGGGATCGCGGCCAGTTCCTCTGGCGAGAACGGATCGTGTTTCAGCCCGAATCCGGCGGCGGCGGCAACCCGGGGGGCGCCTTCCTCCGGTTGCAAAGAACACACCGCGTACACCAGCCGTCCGCCCGGATGCAGCATGGAAGCCGCCGATTCCAACAGCTTATCCTGCGCCTGCGTCACAGTTTGCACGTCGCGGGGACGTTTGAGGCGCGCGACATCGGGGTGGCGGCGGATCGTGCCGGTGGCGCTGCACGGGGCGTCCAGCAGGATGGCGTCGAACAGCGCCGGCGGAGTCCATATTGTGGCGTCGGCGTTGATCACCTCCGCGTGAAGTCCCCATCGTTTCAAATTCGCCGCCAGCCGGTCGATTCGCGCGGCGTCCCGCTCCAGTGCAGTGACGGACGCGCCCGCCGCTGCCAGTTGTGCGGTCTTACCGCCCGGTGCGGCGCACAGATCGGCGATTCGTTCACCAGCCCGGGGCGCCAGCAACATCGCCGGCAACGCCGCGGCGGCGTCCTGCACCCACACTTCGCCCGCCTCGAACCCCGCGATATCGGACACCCGCGTGCCAGCCGGAAACCGCACCGAACCGGTGGGCAGCAACAGCCCACCCTCCGGCACCGAACCGCCGGGCTTCAGCGTGACGTCCAGCGGAGCCTCGGTCTGGTGCGCGACGGCAATGGACCGGGCCAACTGCCCCCAGGATGTCCATAGCCACACCGGCGTATCCAGCCGCACCGCGTTCAATTCAGCCATTGCGGCCGCTCCGGCTGTGGCGACCTTGCGCAGCACCGCATTCACCAGCCCGGCGAACGCCGCCAGCCCGCGCCGCTTGGTCAGCGCGACCGCCGTCGCCACCGCCGCATGGCTGGGCGTGTCCAGCAGCAGCAGCCCCGCCGCGCCGATCCGCAGCACGTTGCGAACCGGCTCCGGCGGTTCTTTCCGCAGGAACGGTTCCAGCACCGCATCCAGCGTGCCCATCCGGCGCAGCACCGCCGCCGCCAGCCGATGCGCCGCCGCCCGGTCGCGCGCATCCTGCGCCGGCAGCGAGTCCAGCGCGTCTTCCAACGTGCGGTGCCGTTCCAGAACCGCCGTCAGCAGATCGAACGCGGATTCTCTCGTCGGATCGGCCATCAGACCCGCAACGCCGCTCGGCCGATACCATGGTACTCGAACCCGGCCTGCCGCATCGCCTCCGGGTCATACACGTTGCGCAAATCCACCAGCACCTTGCCCCGCATCGATTCTCTCAACTTCGCCGGCGGCATCGCACGGAATTCATTCCATTCCGTAATTAAAACCAGGGCGTCGGCTCCTGCCGCCGCATCGAACGCATCGGTGCAATAATGAACCGAACCGGGTAGCAACGGCCGAGCCTGCTCCATGCCCTCCGGATCGAAGGCGCGGATGATGGCGCCGTCGCCCGCCAGACGGGACACAATCGACAGCGACGGCGAATCCCGCATGTCGTCGGTTTCCGGCTTGAACGTCAGCCCCAGCACGGCGATCGTCTTGCCGCGCACCGATCCGCCGCAGGCGGAAATCACCCGCATCGCCATGCTTGATTTGCGGGCGTCATTGACTGCGACGGTTGCCTCCACCAGGCGGGATGGCGCGCCATAGTCCTGCGCCGTCCGCACCAGCGCCAAGGTATCCTTGGGGAAACAGGACCCGCCGTAACCCGGCCCCGGATGCAGGAACTTGCGTCCGATGCGGCCGTCCAGACCAATGCCGCGGGCAACGTCGTGGATGTCGGCCCCGACCTTTTCGCACAGATCCGCCATTTCGTTGATGAACGTCACCTTCATCGCCAGGAAGGCGTTCGCGGCATATTTGGTCAGTTCGGCGGTTTCGATCGCGGTAAACACGATAGGCGCCTCGATCAGGTACAGCGGACGGTACAGCCGGCGCATCACCTCTCGCGACCGTTCCGATTCCGCGCCGATCACCACGCGGTCCGGCCGCATGAAGTCGCCGATCGCATTGCCCTCTCGCAGGAACTCGGGGTTTGAGGCGACGTCGAAATCCAGATCCGGCCGCACCGCCTTAACGATTTCCTGAATCCGCCGGCCAGTGCCGACCGGCACCGTCGATTTGGTCACGATCACCGCGTAGCCGGTCAGTGCCTTGGCCACCTGTTCGGCCGCGGCATAGACATATGTCAGGTCGGCATGGCCGTCGCCGCGCCGGGTCGGGGTGCCGACCGCGATGAACACCGCTTCCGTTCCGTCCACCGCGGCGGCCAGATCGCCGGTAAAGGCCAGCCGGCCAGCCTTGACGTTGTCCGCAACCAGTTGTTCCAGGCCGGGTTCGTAGATTGGCATCCGGCCGGCCCGCAGCGCCGCCAGTTTGTTCGGATCGGTTTCCACCACCGTGACCTCGGTGCCGAATTCCGCGAAACAGGCGCCGGATACCAGCCCGACATAGCCGCCGCCGATCATCGTAATACGCACGTTGAAGGTCTCCTGCGCGAATGTGGGGGGGATTCAGCACATGGCGGCGCCGGTTTCCAGCCATTAACCGAAGTCCGGGAACCGAACCGTCGTCCCGTTCCCTCTTGACACGGCCGCCGCGCGTCGGATGTGTGATGTGACTGTCGTTAAAGACGGTTATTTCATGTGCCGAGGATTGCCATGCCGGAAACAGTGCTGCGGGTTGGAATCGCGGGGGCGGGCCATTTCGGCCGCTATCACGCGCTAAAGGCGGCGGCCGGATCGC
>JAKBCJ010000591.1 GCA_021807975.1 Pseudomonadota bacterium
TGTCCTTTCGCTCCGCTGTCAGTGTTCCGAACGCCCGATGAGCGGCACTATCCTGACCTTGAACGGACTGGGAAAGCGTTTCGGCGGCTTCACCGCCCTGGCCGGCATCGATCTTCAGGTCCAGGCTGGTGAGCGGCTTGGTCTGATCGGCCCTAACGGTTCCGGCAAGAGCACATTGGTCAACTGCCTGTGCGGTACGCTGCAAAACGACATGGGGCAGGCGGTGTTCGACGGCCACAATCTAAACGGGCTGTCCGCGCACCGGCGGACGCGCCTGGGTATCGCCCGCAGCTTCCAGCTTCCGCGTCCGTTCGCCACCATGACGCTGGCGGAAAACATCCGGGTTCCGCTGCTCTATGCCGCCAATGCCAAGGAATCGGCTTTCGACACCGCCCGGCGATGCGGCGAACTGCTGGATATGGTCGGTTTGGCATCGAAGTCGGCCAACAAGCCAGCCGACCTGACGCAGATCGAGATGCGAAAGCTGGAACTCGCCCGGGCGATGGCGTCCGGTCCTAAGCTGCTGATCGCCGATGAGGCCATGGCTGGCCTGTCGCACCAGGAGGTGGACGATATTCTGGCATTGCTGATCAAGCTGAACACCCAAGGCGTCACCATCATCCTGATCGAGCATATCATGCGCGCGGTCCTGGCATTTTCGCAGCGCCTGATCGTGTTGGTGGCCGGCCAGAAGATCGCGGACGGAAATCCGCGCGACGTCATCAACCAGCCGGACGTGGTGGCGGCGTATCTGGGCAGTTGATAGCGGTACGGGAATAGTCACACAGGGTCCTGCCGCGCATATCGGTTTGCCGGCCATGCATGCGCAAACCAGCCAGAGCACGAAACTGAGTGCGCCCTCGCCAGGTGCTGGACTGGCGCGAGTCCGGCGATCACACAGCGTGCGCGGTTTCGGTCGGCACAAACCTGATCCACGGGTCAGCTCGTGAACCGGCTAACCGATACCGGCTGTGCGGTTAAGTCGATGGCTGCAACCGCGCAGGTAGTCCTAATCTATTTTACTGGCGCGCCAATGATTATATGGATTCTGGCTGTTTTCCGAATTCATGACTAGGCTCTTATGGCGCCGTGCAACGTGCAGGCCTGAACAAATGGGGATGCTGAATGGTCAAAAGATCGATGCTGCTGGGGGCCGCTGGGACTCTTGCGATTTTGCTGGGTGGCGCGGCGATGCCAGCCAACGCCCAAATTCATATCGCCGTCGCCGGGCCGCTAACCGGCGAGAATGCCGCGTTCGGCACCCAGATGAAACAGGGCGCGGAACAGGCTGTGGCCGATATCAATAAGGCAGGCGGCGTGCTGGGCAAACAACTGATCCTGGATGTCGGCGACGACGCGTGCGACCCCAAACAGGCGGTTTCGGTGGCGAACCAACTTGCCTCCAAGGGCGTCAAGATGGTGGCGGGCCATTTCTGTTCCGGCAGTTCGATCCCGGCCAGCAAGGTCTATAGCGAGGAAGGCATCCTGGAGATTTCCCCGGCTTCGACCAACCCGAAATACACAGATGACGGAAGCTGGAACACCTTCCGGGTCTGTGGCCGCGACGATGAGCAGGGCAAGGTGGCCGGCGACTACCTGGCCAAGCATTTCAAGAACGAGAAGATCGCGATCCTGAACGACAATTCCGCCTATGGCAAAGGCTTGGCGGATGAGACCGCGAAGGCGCTGCACGCCGCGGGCGGGAAGGAAGTGCTCAATTCCGCCTATACCCCGGGGGAAAAAGACTACTCCTCCATCGTCAGCCGTCTGAAGGAGGCTGGTGTCAGCGTGATCTATGTCGGCGGCTACCATACCGAGGCTGGATTGATTATCCGCCAGGCGAAAGAACAGGGGATGAAGGCTACCCTGGTCGGCGGCGACGCGCTGCTCACCAGCGAATTCTGGCAGATTTCCGGTGACGCCGGCACTGGCACCATGATGACGTTTCCCCCTGATCCGCGGCTGATGAAGTCGGCCTCCAACGTGGTGGCGGAGTTCAAGGCGAAGAAGGTGGATCCCGAGGGCTACGTGCTTTACACCTATGCCGCGATCCAGGTGTGGGCCGACGGTGCGAAGAAGGCCGGGACCACGGACGCAAAGAAAGTCGCCGCGGCGCTGAAGGCCTCGGGCAACTGGCCAAGTGTCTTAGGGCCGGTCAGCTTCGACACGAAGGGTGATACGACGGGCGGTGGATACGTATTCTACGTTTGGAAGGACGGATCTTACGCGCAGATGTAGTTCGCTCAGGCGGAGGGCGCCGCGAGACGGGCGAATCGCTTGAAGAAAGCCGCCCGCCTCTCGCCGTCATGGCGGACGTTAGTTCGATTGGCGTTGGAATAGGGCGGAAGCTGGTCTTTGATCTCTGTCATGGCCGCGCTTGGCGCCGGCCATGACCCCAGTTGAGGTATAGGCCGTTCCCGCCTTGTTTGAGCGTGCGTGGGACCGTGGCGAAAAAATCGCTTCAATGGATCACTGACGATAAGAGTGCGGCAGCTTCCGTCAGAGGTTTCGTTTATTTCGCCACAAGCCTCATCCGGCTGCTGAAACCGCCCGTTCAGAACCGGAAGCCCTCTGCGTGTCAGCCCATTCTCGGTTTCCCCAGGGTAGTATCACGCAGTTTCGTGCTGTCCGAAACCCCATTACCGGGCCTTCGGGTACACCGCGGACAAGACTCATACCGTCGCGGCCGGCGGATCGCGTTGTAGGGCTTGCGGCAGCAGGGCACGCACCAGTTGTTCGGCCGGGCATCAGGTGCAGGTGAAGACGCTCTTGCGGATCGACCCATGCACCCCCCAGTTCGCATCCACGACCTGCGTCACGCCGAAATCCGCCGCCACCGACATCAGCGCGATCGCCTCA
>JAKBCJ010000100.1 GCA_021807975.1 Pseudomonadota bacterium
GACCGCCGCAGCGTGAACTTCAACAACGAGGTGGACGCCATTGTGTTTGGCCGAAAAACCGCCGATGCCGCCGGGGCGCTGTTCGACCGGGACATCTCTCGATCGGAACCAATCGACCTTGCCCAATGGCACAACCGGCCATTCACCGAACGCAGTCACGAATTCCTTTCGCGGCTCTGGGAGTTTTTAATGTAGGTGATCGAGTGCCCGCGCGGGTGCCGCCAGCCGGCCCGGGCCGGATAGCGCCCGGGCACGCCACGCTGTAAAAGGCGCCATCCAAGACCAAGGACGATCAAACATGGCCTTCCGCACACTCGATAACCTGGACGTCGCCGGCAAGCGCGTCCTGCTCCGCGCCGACCTGAATGTTCCGGTGCGCGACGGCAGGATCTCCGACCTCACCCGTATCGAGCGACTGTCGCCTACCATCCGGGAACTGTCGGACAAGGGCGCCAAGGTCATCGTGTGCAGCCACTTCGATCGCCCCAAGGGCAAGCGGGTGCCGGAAATGTCGCTCGCCCCGATGGCCGCGGCATTGGGGGAAGTATTGGGCAAGCATGTCCGCTTCGTCGAGGACTGCATCGGCGCCGCCGCCGAACAGGCGATCGACCTGCTGGGGCACGGCGACGTGCTGGTATTGGAAAACACCCGTTTCCACGCGGGCGAGGAAAAGAACGACCCCGCTTTCGCCGCCGCTATGGCCAAACTGGCCGATATTTTCGTCAATGACGCGTTCTCCGCCGCCCATCGCGCGCATGCCAGCACGGAAGGCGTGGCGCACCTGCTACCGTCCTACGCCGGCCGCCTGATGCAAGCCGAACTCGAAGCGCTGGACGCCGCCCTCGGCAACCCGGTTCGCCCGGTCGCGGCGACCGTTGGCGGATCGAAGGTGTCCACCAAGCTGGAGCTTCTCGGCAACCTGGTGGGCAAAGTCGATGTGCTGGTGATCGGTGGTGCGATGGCGAACACCTTCCTCGCCGCGCAAGCCGTCGGCGTTGGCAAATCCCTGCAAGAGGCGGAAATGCATGGTACTGCGCTGGACATCCTGGCCAAGGCAAAAGCCGCCGGTTGCCAGGTCGTGCTGCCAATCGACGCCGTGGTTGCACGGGAGTTCAGGGCCAACCCGCCGACCGAAACCGTCGCAGTGAACGCCGTTCCCCCCGATACGATGATCCTCGACGTCGGCCCAGCCTCGGTAGGCGCGCTGATCGCTCGGCTTCCGTCGCTGAAGACCCTGGTGTGGAACGGCCCGCTGGGCGCGTTCGAGACCCCTCCGTTCGATGCCTCCACCGTGGCGCTGGCGCACGCTGTGGCTGATGCCACCCAAAAGTCCGGTTTGCGCAGCGTCGCCGGGGGGGGGGATACGGTGTCCGCGCTACGTCACGCCGGTGTGCTGGACAAACTCAGCTATGTGTCCTCCGCCGGCGGTGCGTTCCTGGAGTGGCTGGAAGGCAAGACCCTTCCGGGCGTGGCCGCGCTGGAAGGCTGACCGAATCGGCAAAGCCGCTATGCTGGCGGCATGCCCAGGGTTTACCTCGCCGGCCCAGACGTGTTCCTGCCCGACGCCATCGCGTGGATGGAGCGGAAGAAGGCGATCTGCGCCGGCTACCGGCTGACCGGTGTTTCACCGCTGGATGCGCTGGCGGACGAACCGCCCGACTGGGAACGCTTGCCGGAGTGGCGTCGCATCGCGCTCCGCAACGAGGCGCATATCCGAAGCTGCGATGCGATCCTGGCAAACCTGACGCCGTTCCGCGGCCCCAGCGCGGATGTGGGAACGGTGTATGAAATGGGGTTTGCCCGTGGCCTGGGGCTGAAGATCTTCGGCTATGCCACGGTCGCGGCGCCGTTCCTGGACCGCACTCTGGCGTATCTGGGCGCGGGCCGGCAGACGCCAGACGGATCGTGGTGGGACACGGACGGGCTGATGGTGGAACAGTTCGGGCTGTTCGATAACCTGATGATCGAGGCCGGTATCGCCGGGTCCGGCGGCACGCTGGTTCGCGACGACCAGGACCGTTGGAACGACCTGTCGGTCTTCGAACGGTGCGTGCAGGATGCCGCGAAAACCCTGCTTAACCCGGATAATCCTTCTTTATAAGATGGTTTTTCTATAAATCCCTTATTATAAATGCCAGTTCCACCGCTTAATGAGGGTTTTGGTGAACCGCGCCGGCTTGTCCCACAATGTCAGAATGGCGCTGAAGCGGCTTCCGCCGCCATTTGCCAACCATTATGGCGTCGTGCCGTCACCACCCCCGGCAGCGCATCCATCGGTGATTCCGGTTGCGCGCGAATGCGAGGCGGCAATCATCGCGCTGACCCGGCTTGAAACCATCGCCTCCGAACGCGGCGATCCGTGGCTGGTCAGCCGGATTATCCTGCGCCAGGAAGCGTTGAGCAGTTCCGCCATCGAAGGAACCAGCAGCACGTTGGACGAACTGCTGCTGGTAGAAGAGACCGGCGATACCAGCGGCCAGTATGCCGCCGGACAGGTGAAGGATTACGCACTGTGCCTGGACGAGGCGATCCCGCGCGCCATCGCCATCGGACCGAACGTCTTCACCGAGGCGCTGGTCCGTGACCTTCATCGTTCGGTAACCCGCGGCGACCCGGATTATCGCGATCCGCCGGGGGCCTTGCGGGAGAAGGTGGTCTGGATCGGCGGGCACGGGAATATCGCCTACTCGACCTATAACCCGACGCCGCCCGAGGACATCGCCCGCTGTCTGTCGGACAACATCGCCTATATGCGCGGCGATGCGGATGAACTGTACGCCCCCGGGGTCATCACCCGCATGGCCGTCGCCCATGCGCATTTTGAGGCTGTCCATCCGTTCTCCGACGGCAACGGCCGCGTCGGCCGGCTGTTGCTGCCGCTGATGATGGCGGCGCAGGGCCACGCCCCGCTGTATCTGTCGCCCTATATCGAAGCCAATCGCACCGCCTATTACACGGCGCTGAAGGCGGCGCAGCAACGGCATCTGTGGCACGAGATCATCGGCTTCATCGCCGAGGCGATCACCGCCACGGTCGCCGAACTTCTGGCGACCCGCGCGGCGCTGCGGGAACTGCATACCGTCTGGCTGTCCCGCCGCAAATTCCGGGCTGGGTCGGCGGCGCTGCGGGCGCTGGATGTTCTGCCCCACCACCCGATACTGACAACCGCTCGGCTCGCCTCGGTGCTACAAGTCAGCGCACCCCAGGCCAATCAGGCGATCGCCCAACTGATCGAGGCCGGTATCCTGCACGAACGCACCGGCTACCGCCGCAACCGCCTGTTCGCGGCGACCGAGGCGCTGTCGGTCATCAACCGCCCGTTCGGCGAGGACCCGGTGTTGCCCTCGCCGCCGGGATAAAGCGCTTCAAACCGTGGCCGGTCCGCCCAGAATGGTCGTCGCCTGGGCCGACAATACGCCGCCATTGCCGTGAACCAACGCGACATCGGCCCCGGCGACCTGTCGCTGACCGCATTCGCCGCGCACTTGGCGAACCGCCTCGATCAGCAGGAACAGCCCGTACATGCCTGGATGGCAATACGACAGGCCGCCGCCATTGGTGTTGACCGCCAGCGCGCCCCCGGGGGCGATCCGCCCGCCCTCGACGAACCGGCCGCCCTCGCCCTTGGGGCAGAAGCCCAAATCTTCCAGGAACAGAATGGTATTGATGGTGAACGCGTCATACAGCGCCAGCACCGTCACATCGGCCGGTTTCAGGCCCGCGGCGCGGTAGGCCCGGGCACCAGATTCGATGGCCCCGGTATGCGTCAGCGTCGGCATCGAGGTAATCGAGGCATGGGTGATCGACTGTCCGCTGCCCAGCACGTAAACCGGCGTGTGCTTCAGCGCGCGCGCGCGGTCGGCCTTCACCAGCACGATCGCGCCGCCGCCATCGGTGACCAGGCAGATATCGCGCACGGTAAACGGATCGCTGATCGGACGCGCGTTCAGCACATCGGCGATGGTCAGGGGCTTCTTCTCCCACGCCACCGGGTTCAGCAGCGCCCATTCGCGGGCGGCCACGGCGACAGCGGCCATTTGCTCCCGCGTCGTGCCATATTCGTGCATGTGCCGGTTGGCGACCATCGCGTATGCGGATGCGGGCAGGAACGGTTTGTATGGAGTCTCGTAAGGATTGAACTCCCGAGCGCTGGCGGCGCGGCGGCCGACGGTGCGCTGGGTGCTGCCGTAGGCGACGACGGCGACGTTACACAGACCGGCCTCCAGCGCCGCATGGGCGTGGGCGACATGGACCTCGAACGATGAGCCGCCGACGATGGTGCTGTCGGTATAGGCGTTCGGAAGACCCAGATACTCGACCAGCGACATGACGGATGTCCGGGCCTGTGTGGTGGCGCAGAACAGGCCGTCCACATCTTTCAGGGTCAGACCGGCGTCCTCCAGCGCGCGGTGGATGCCCTGGGCCATCAGGTCCATCGGGCTCATCAGCGCGGCGACGGCGCCGATATCGGATTCGGCAGCGCCGACGATCGCGACGCTGCCGCGGGTCACGCCGGTCATTGGCCGTTCTCCACCGGGGTGAACACGGGGTAGGGGTCTTCGTCGCCCTCTGGCGTGTGGACGCGGAATGCGACTCGCATGCCGATTTTCACCCGGGTGGGTTCGATATCCTCGATCCGGCTCATCATCCGGAAGCCTTCGTCCACATCCACCAGGCAGACATTATGCGTCGCACCGCCCTGCGCATGCACCACGGTAGTGGCATGTACGGTCCCCAGGCCCTTGCTGACCCGCCATTCCAGGTCGGCCGCGCCGGTTTCGGGCGCGATGACCCGCGGATAGAATACAGCGTGACCCAACGAAGGACTGAACTGGTAGCCCAACTCGCCGCGCTTCAGATGCGCGATATAGGTCGCGAGGGGGGATTCGGCCGCATTCGGCATCGAGGCTTCCTTTGACGTTTCGTCCGCAACGGTAGCAACGCAAACGTTCCCGCACAAACCGGCACCGCACCGCTTGCACCGGGCGGGCGTTGAGACCAAATTCAGGCAATGTCCACGTTCCAGATCGATACCAATGCCCCTGCGCCGGAAGGGTTTCTGACCGGCCAGTTGCTGATCGCGATGCCGTCGATGGCGGACCCGCGCTTTCAGCAGAGTGTGATCTATGTCTGCGCCCACACGCCGGATGGCGCGATGGGCCTGGTGCTGAACCGCCCGATCGTCAAACCGACCTTCGACGATCTGCTGAAGCAACTGAACGTCGAGCCGGTCCCGCCCGCCAGGGAAATCAAGCTGTATGCCGGCGGCCCGGTCGAGAATGCCCGCGGATTCGTGCTTCATACCAGCGACTGGACAGGCGAGGGCAGCCTGCGCGTTACCGGCGACACCGCGCTGACCGCCAGCCTGGACGTGCTGAAAGTCATCGCCGAGGGCGGTGGACCGCGCGAGTGCGTGCTGGCGTTGGGTTACGCGGGCTGGGGCCCCGGTCAACTCGATCAGGAAATCCAGCAGAATTCATGGCTGTCGGTTCCAGCGGACGAAACGCTGCTGTTCGATAAGCAGCATGACACCAAGTGGCGTCGCGCCTTCGCCAAGTTGCGGGTCGATCCACTGCTGCTGTCCGGCGTTGCCGGGCACGCCTAGGTCAGCCTCGCGCTCTACCCCCCGGTAACCGGGGGAAACAATCCGATTTCATCCCCCGGGCGCACCGATGTGCCGGGATCGGCGAACTCCTGGTTCACCGAACATCGCACCGACTTCCGGTTCCGCAGCGCGGCTTCATGGCCTGGACCGCGGGAGGGCAGGTAGTCCAGCAGGTCCGCGACCGTGCGAACCGTCTCCGGCAGGTCGAATGCCTCCTGCGCGCGGCCTACCCGCTCCCTCAGCCAGGCGAAATAGAGAATGGTGACAGACCGAGCCAAGGCGCTAGGCTCGGTCGGGGGCGAAGTTCATGGCGACACCGTTGATGCAGTAGCGCTGATAGGTCGGCGGCGGGCCGTCGGGGAAGACGTGGCCAAGATGGCTGCCGCAGGTGGCGCAATGCACCTCTGTGCGGATCATGCCATGGCTGCGGTCGGTGGTGGTTTCCACCGAACCCTCGATCGGGTCGTTGAAGCTGGGCCAGCCGGTGCCGCTTTCGAACTTCAGCTTGGTTTCGAACAGCGGAGTTTCGCAGCCGGCGCAAGTGAACCGGCCGGGGCGCTTTTCCGCCAGCAGGGCGCAGCTGCCTGGCCGCTCCGTCCCATGGGACCGCATCACATAATACTGTTCGGGGGTCAGCATCTGGCGCCATTCGGCGTCGGAGCGGGTGACAGGGTAGGTCTTCACCGTCATGGCTGGTTCCTTGTTCTCTGTCTCCTATTTGGCTGTTCGGGCGGATTTGGACAAGGGCGGCATCCAGCCAACCGATACTGCGCCACCCTGAACTCCTTGTTTGCCCGCTGTATATTCACCGCTATACCGCCAGTATGACGATGTTAAACCCGGAAGAGTGGGAGGCGGTGCGGCTGACGCTGGCCGTCGCCGCGCGGGCGGTCGGCTTTGGCTTGCCACTGGCGGTGCTGACGGCCTGGGTGCTGACCCGCTGCCGCTTCCCCGGCCGGCCGTTGTTCAGCGCACTGGTGCACCTGCCGATGGTCCTGCCGCCGGTGGTGACCGGCTGGCTGTTGCTGATCGTGTTCGGCGTGCGCGGCCCGATCGGTATGCTGCTGCATGACTGGTTCGGGGTCCGGCTGGTGTTCACCACCGCCGGCGCCAGCCTGGCCTGCGCGGTGATGACGTTCCCGATCATGGTGCGCGCCGTCCGGTTGTCGCTGGACTCCATCGATGGCGGGCTGGAGCAGGCGGCGCGGACGCTGGGCGCCGGCTGGTTCGACCGGCTGGTGAATGTGACCCTGCCGCTGGCCTCCCCGGGTATTCTGGTGGGTGCGATCGTCGGCTACGCGACCTGCCTGGGGGAGTTCGGCGCCGTCATCACCTTCGCTGCCAATATCCCGGGCCAGACGCAAACTCTGCCGCTGGCGATCTACGCGGCGTTGCAGGTCCCGGGGGGCGAGGCAAAGGCGGCGGAACTGTCGATGGTATCCGTGACGCTGGCGGTGACTGGGCTGGTGCTGGCGGACTGGATCGGCAAACGGCTGAACACCGTGCTGGGACGATGAGTTTTTCCCTGGCGTTGCGGCACCGGTTCCCGTCGATGACGATGGATACCGCGTTCGAGGTGCGGTCCCCCGGCGTGACGGTGCTGTTTGGGCCGTCCGGCAGCGGCAAAACCACCATCGTTAACGCTGCGGCCGGATTGCTGCGGCCGGACTGGTGCCGCGTGGAAATCGATGGCGCCGTGCTGGCCGACACGGATGCCGGTGTGTGGCTGCCGCCGGAACAGCGGCGCGCCGGTATGGTGTTCCAGGACTCCCGGCTGTTCCCGCACATGTCCGTCGCCACCAACCTGCGGTTCGGGATGCGGCGCGTTGCCCCGGGCGAAATCCGCTTCGACGATGTTGTCGATCTGCTGGGGATCGGCGGCCTGCTGGACCGGCGGCCAAAGGCGCTGTCAGGCGGCGAACGCCAGCGGGTCGCGATCGGCCGGGCGCTGCTGGCGCAGCCCAAACTGCTGCTGATGGATGAGCCGCTGGCGAGTCTGGATTCCGCCCGCAAGGCCGAAATCCTGCCGTACCTGGCGCGTTTGAAGACGGCGCTGCTTCTGCCGGTGCTGTACGTGACCCACGCGCTGGATGAGGCCGCGCAACTGGCGGACTCCCTGGTGCTGGTCGAAGCCGGAAAGGTCGTTGCCTATGGCGGCACCGCCGAGATTTCCGCCCGGGCGGAGTTGCCGTTGGCCAGCCGCGACGATGCCGGCGCGGTGCTGATCTGCCGTGTCGATGCCCACGATCCGGTTCGGATGCTGACGCGGATGCACGGCGGCGGCGCCGACTTTCTGTTGCCGCTGCTGGATATGCCGCTCGGCTCACTGTGCCGCATCAGGGTGCCGGCGCGGGAGGTGATCCTGGCCGGGCGGCCCCCGGACTCGATCAGCCTGCACAACGTAATCGCCGGCACCGTGCGCCGTATCGCCCCGGACCCGCTGCGCCGGTCGGTGATGGTAGAGATCGGGCTGCCCGATGGTGGGTTGCTGGCGCGTGTGACCGCCGACGCCGTGGTTCGGCTGGGTCTGGCGCCCGACGTACCCGTGCTGGCGCTGATTAAGTCCACGTCGATCGAGGTGTTGGGAGCCTAACCCAACGCCAGGACAGCGAAGCTGGCCAGCCAGTGCTCGCCCATATAGTCGCCGCTGACATGCGGCAGGCTGGCGTCGATATGGATCTGGGCGGCGTGGCGCGCTGCCTTCGGGTCCGCCGCATACGGCGCCAGCGCACGCCAGCACCACGCTCGGCTTAGGTTCAGCCCGTCCAGATGGGCGATCTTGCCGTCGCTGCGGTCGCTGGCCAGGGCGGGCGAGAACAAGGTCGCGGGCAAGCCCTGTCCAAGCCGTGGCAGAAAGCGGTCGAACCAGGGGCGGAACGCGGCTTCGGACAAGATGGCGCGCATGCATTCCGCCTCGATCAACGCCGGCGAGAGGAACTCATCGCCGCCCGGCTCCCACGCCTGGCAGTCAACGTCGTCCGCGTACCAATTTCGGGCGGTTTCGGTCAGCAGGTCGCGCAGGGCGGCATGCGGATAGTCGAACGCCAGACGGATCGCGAAGGCTGTGTTGGTGTGAACCCCGGCGCGAATCGGGTAAGTCGCCAGCGGCAGGAACAGGGTGAAGCGGTCCACGAACATCGCCGCCAGCGGGGCCAGGGCGTCCGACCATGTGCGGTCGTCGTGCAAGGCCAGTTCCGCCGCCAGTTTCAGCAGCCATGCCCAGCCATAGGGCCGTTCAAACCCCCTGGCGGCGGGGCGGCGGAGATAGGCGCACTCGGCTTCGATGTTGGCGGGTGTTAGATGCGTGTCGAACAGGGCTCGGATCGCGGGGGCGTTCGGCATCGCCGGAAAACGGCGGTAAAGGTGCGCCAGCATCCAGTAGCCGTGAACGCAGGAATGCCAGTCGAAGCTGCCGTAGAACACCTTGTGCAAGTCGCGCGGGGTGCGCGCGTCGGCGGGGCCGGAAAGAACGTGGTCCAGCTTGTTCGGATATTCCCGCGCGACATGGCCGAGGGCGACATCGGCGAAGTGGTTGGCGAGTTCCGGGGTGAGCGTGGTCATCGCGATCCTTCGGGGTGGCGTGCGGTTGCCGAACGGACAAACCGACCGCAGAGTGATTACCGGCCATCATGGAGTACCCGCCGTGACTGTGACAGTGCCCGAACCTGACATGACACCCGCAACTTTATGGGACCGGGCCATCGCGATGCGCGGGTTGTTGCGCGATCAGCAGGATAAGGCCGATGAACGCGGCGCCTATCTGCCCGAAGTGCATGCGGCCTTCCTGAAATCGGGGTTTTATCGCGTGACCCAGCCGCGGATGTTCGGCGGGTATGAATTCGACCTGAAGACGAATTACCGGCTGATCGTGGAAGTCTCCCGCGGGCATCCCGGGGCGGGATGGTGCCTGTCGCTGGGCGGTTCGCACGCCTATGTCGTCGGATCGCACTGGCCGGAACAGGCGCAGCGCGAACTGTTTGGTTCGGATGGCCATTTCATCGCCCCGCACCGGCCGGCGGCGATGGGGACGCTGCGGCCAGTCGATGGCGGGTATTTACTGAATGGACGGTGGAATTACTGCTCCGGCATTCCCTATGCCACGCATCTGTTGTGCGGCGCGACCATCGAGGGCTCCTCGGCCGCCCGGCAGGTGGTGGTGCCGCGCTCGGGGTTCGAGATCGTCGATGACTGGGGCGGCGATCGCACGCTGGGGATGCGGGCCAGCGGATCGAACAGCGCGGTGGTGCGCGACGCCTTCATCCCCGAACACATGGCCGTCCAACTGGACTGGCTCGCCGCTCGGCCGGACGGGATGGAGGACGGAACGCCGGGCACAAGGTTGCACGGCAATCCGATGTATCTGGGACGGATGATGGGGCCGTATCATTGCTCTTTAGTGTCGGTCGTGGTTGGGGCGGCATGGGCCGCGCTGGACGAATTCGAAACGATGATGCTGCGGAACCGGTCTTTGGCGGACCCCGCTTTATTGTGGGCGGACCATCCTGATTACCTGCGCCCGTTCGGACTGGCACTGTCGATGACCGAGGCGGCGGAAACCGTGCTGTACGGCGTGGCCGATAAATACGCCGAACTTTGCCAGCGATGGGCGCGGGATCGTACCCCGATCAGTGTGGAGGATAACCTGCGGCTCTGGGCATTGGCGCAGCAGGCGGGCGGACTTGCTCGGCAGGCAGTGGAACTTCTGTTTCAAAATTCCCTGTCCGCACCAACGAAGAAGGGCAGCCGGCTCGCGCGGTATTTCGGCGATGTGGCGATGTACGGATCGCATGTCTCCTCGTTGCAGAACAATCAGGCGACGTTTGTGGCGCGGTCGCATTTTGGGCGGCCGACCGGGTTTCGGGGCCTCTGATGGTCTGTTCTTTGTGTTGTCCAAATACAACAACATACCCACATTGACAACGGGTGCGGCGTGGTTTGTAGTTCGTCCTGACGAAAGGGAGGAAACCGCGTCGCATGCCGAAATTGACCGACTACACGACCTATGCGGATGCGCAGGCCATGTTCTCCACGGCCGCGATGTGGGGCCTGTTCGACGGTGATCGCGCGAAGCTGAATATCGGCCATGAATGCGTTGACCGGTATGCCAGCGACGGGCGGATAGCGCTGCGGGTCGCGCACGCGGACGGCATGGACGAAACCATTACCTTTCAGGAATTGTCGGTCTGGTCTTCCCGGTTCGCGCATTGGCTGGAGAAGCAGGGTGTCGCCCCTGGCGATCGTGTCGCCATCATGCTGGAACCGTCCTTGGCGTTTTATGCGGCGCTGTTCGGGACGATGAAGCGCGGGGCGATCGCGGTGCCGCTGTTCACCCTGTTCGGGGCGGACGGGGTGCGGCTGCGGACACGGGATTGTTCGCCGGTGTTGCTGCTGACCACGCCGGAAAAGGCAATGGAGTTGGACGGTACGCGGGTGCTTGCCATGGATGGCACGTTCATGGCGGGACTGACAGTGTTTCCTGATCGTTATGAGGTGCGGACCGCATCGTCCGACATGGCGATTTTCCAGTACACATCCGGTACGACAAGGGAAATGCCGGATGCGATCAAGCACACCCATCGCGCCGTTGTCGTGGTCATGAACGCGGCCCTGTATGGAACGGGGTTGCGGCCGGGGGACAAGTTCTTCTGTCCGTCGTCGCCCGCCTGGGGGCACGGACTTTGGCATGGGACGCTGGCGCCGCTGGCGCTGGGGATCGAATCCGGCGCCTATGCCGGGCGGTTCGATGCCGAACGGCTGCTGAAAGCGTTGCAGGATTTCGGATCGACGAATTTGTCCGCCGCGGCAACGCATTACCGGATGATGCGCAATACCGGGCACGTCCGGGACTATCGCTGCTCGTTGCGGAAACTGTCGTTCACCGGGGAACCGATCGATCAGGAAACCTCGGCCTATATTCAGCAGGCATTCGGCGTGCCCCTGTGCAGTATGTACGGAACGACCGAGGTTGGGGTGGTGCTGGCGAATTATCCCGGCGCGCCGGATTTCGTCGTCAGGGAAGGCTCTTTGGGTAAGCCGGTGCCGGGCGTGGCGGTGGAAGTGCAGCGGCCGGACGGCACCCCATGCGCGGCGGGCGAACTGGGGGAGATCAAGGTGCGCCGGCACGATGCCTGGTTCCCGACCAAGGATCGCGGGCGCGTCGATGCGGACGGGTATTTCTACCACGCCGGACGGGCCGACGATGTGATCATCTCGGCTGGCTGGACCATGAGCGCGGTGGAAATCGAGGACGCGCTGCTGGCGCATCCGGCGGTTCACGCGGCGGCGGTGATCGGCGTGCCCGACGCGCTGCGCGGACTGGTGGTGAAGGCGTTCATCGTCGCGGCACCGGGGCCGGTGCCGGCGGTCGCGGATATTCAGGCGTTCGTGCGCAACCGGTTAAGCCAGCACGAATATCCCAGGGTCGTCGTTTTCGTTCCGGACCTGCCGCGTACGCCAGCGGGGAAAATCAATCGCAAGGTCCTGCGGGACCAGGAAAGGCAAATGGAAGAATCATGAACGTGGAAACCAAGCGGCACTTTGCCAAGATTACCGATCAGGCGCTGGATGCGTTGCGTGCACGTAAGAACGTGCATATCGAAAACACGCTGGAACCGTGGTGCCATGAGGCGACGCGCGACAACATCCGTCACTACGCGCACGGAATCGGCGACGACAATCCGCTGTGGTGCGATCCCGCCTATGCCGCGAAGTCTCGTTTCGGTGGCATCGTGGCGCTGCCCAGCTTTTTGTTCGCGACCAGCCGAATCGTTTCGGGATATGTGGGCGGGATTCCGGGCGTGCATGCGATGTGGGCGGGGGCGGATTGGACATGGCACAAGCCAGTTTATCGCAACCAGGAAATCCGCACCGAGG
>JAKBCJ010000592.1 GCA_021807975.1 Pseudomonadota bacterium
AAGGGGTCAAGGATCTTTTCTACATCATGGGCGGCCCGATGCTGCTGGCCGAGGCCACCTGCGTGAAGGAAGGCATCCGCATGATCGATGTCCGCCATGAGCAGGCGGCGGCGTTCATGTGTCAGGCGTACAGCCGCCTGAAGCAGGTTCCGTCGGTCTGTATGGCGGCCTCCGGTCCCGGCGTGACCAACCTGATCACCGGCATTGCCAACGCCCTGGTGGATTGCTGCCCAGTCGTGGCATTCGGCGGCAGCAGCCCGCTGTCGCAGTTCGGCCGGCAGGTGTTCCAGGAGATCGATCAAGTCGAGCTGATGCGCGGTTGCTGCAAATACGTCGATCGGCTGATCAACCTGAAGCGTATTCCGCAACAGATTAACTTTGCCCTGCAAAAGGCGATCAGCGGCAAGCCCGGCCCGGTCTATCTCGATTGCCCCGGCGACATGCTGTACCAGAAGATCGACGAGAACCTGGTCGATTGGTCGTTCGCCGGCCGCCCGATGCTGGAAAGCCGCCCGCTGGGCGATCCGCATCAGGTCGATGCGCTGATCTCCGCCCTGGCCGAAGCAAAAAATCCGCTGATCGTGTCAGGCTCCGGCGTGATCTGGTCGCGCGCCTGGGCGGAGATGCAGGCGTTCGTCGAAGCCGCCGGCGTGCCGTTCTATACCACGCCGCAGGGCAGGGGGGTGGTGCCCGACGATCACCCGTATTCGTTTCTGTCCATGCGTTCCGGTGCGTTCCGCGATGCCGACCTGATCCTGGTGCTTGGCACCCGGATGAACTACATCATCGGCCATGCCTCCCCGCCGCGTTTTGGGCCTTCGGCGAAGATCGCCCGGATCGATATCGATCCGGCGGAAATCGGCATGGCGGCCCGTTACGTGGACATTCCCATCGTCGGCGACTGCAAGGCCGTGCTGGGTCAGTTGCTGCAAGGCATCAAGGGACGGATCGATCCTGACCGTTACGCTGGCTGGCGCAAGCAACTGGCGGATGGGGAAGCCGCGAAGCGGTCCTCGGCCGGTGCGAACAAACTGCAAGAGGACGGCGACATCCATCCCGTACGTATGCTGGAAGCCGTGCGCGACTTCATGGACCGCGACGCGATCCTGTGCGTCGATGGGCAGGAGACGCTGAACTTCGGCCGGCAGACCATGTCCACCTTTAAGCCGGGGCATCGTTTGAATTCCGGTCCGTTCGGCACGATGGGCGTGGGCCTGCCGTTCGGTGTCGGCGCGAAAGTCGCCTGCCCCGATACGCAGGTGATCGTGGTGCATGGCGACGGGTCGATGGGCCTGAACGCGATGGAACTGGATACCGCGATCCGCCACAAAATTCCCATTCTGGTGGTGATCAGCCTGAACGGCGGCTGGACCGGCGATCCGAAACGCGAGAAACCCGGCCGCGACCTTGGTTACACACGTTACGACAAAATCTGCGAGGCGCTGGGCGGCTACGGCGAATACGTCGATAAGGTCGAGGATATTCGCCCGGCACTGGAACGCGCACAGGCCGAGGTAAACAAGGGCCGCGTCGCCCTCGTCAACGTCCGCACCGACTACCGTGCTCGGTTTTCCGGCGTTGCATTCTCGGATTATTCGACTTAGAACCCTAAATCGTTCCGATTTCGTCATGGCGGGCGCAGGCCCGCCATCCACGCCTCGGTTCGGTCGCATCTATCGCGCTCGCCCCCAAACAGGAGACTCCCCTAACGTGCCTGGACTGATGGAAGGAAAAGTCGCTGTCGTCACCGGCGCCGGCGGCGGTATCGGCCGCGAGATCGCGATCATGATGGCCGGTGCAGGTGCCAAGGTCATCGTCGCCGACATTGGCGCATCGCTGCACGGCGAAGGCGGATCGCAATCCCCCGCGCAGCAGACCAAGGCGCTGATCGAGCAGCGCGGCGGCCAAGCCGAAATCTGCACCGAATCCGTCGCCGCCTGGGGCAGCGCGCAAAAGATCGTCCAGGCCGCGCTTGATCATTACGGCCGTATCGACGCGGTGGTGAACAACGCCGGCATCCTGCGCGATGGTATTTTCCATAAAATGACCGAGGATGACTGGCTGTCCGTCATCTCCGTCCACCTGAATGGCAGTTTCTTCGTCTCCCGGGCGGCGGCCGAATATTACCGCAAGCAAGAGAGCGGGTCGTTCGTCCATATTACTTCCACTTCCGGGGTGATCGGCAATGTCGGGCAGGCGAACTATGCCGCGGCGAAGCTGGGCATCACCGCGCTGTCCAAGTCGATCGCGCTGGACATGCAGCGCTACAACGTCCGCTCCAACTGTCTGGCGCCCTGGGCCTGGAGCCGGATGACATCGTCGATCCCCACCTCCACGCCGGAGCAGAAGGCCGCGGTGGACAAATTGCAGAAGATGACGCCCGACAAGAACGCGCCGCTGGCGGTGTATCTGTCGTCCGACGCGGCGAAAGACGTGACTGGTCAGGTGTTTGGCTGCCGGATGAACGAGATGATCCTGTTCAGCTCGCCCCGTCCGATTCGGATTGCCCACCGAGCGGAGGGCTGGACACCGGAAACGATTGCGACCCATGCGATGCCGGCGTTCAAACAGGCATTCATGCCGCTGGATACGTCGGAGGATGTGTTCGGCTGGGATCCGCAATAGGGGAACGGCCGGATGGGCTGTAAGGCCCCGTCCGGCTAGGTTCGCCGCCCGCTATCCCATCCGCTCATCCGCGCGCAGTACATACCTGGGGGCCGCGCCTGCGAACGCGCGTCGGATGTTAGCCATCGCTCTGCGCAGTGCCGACGCCGTCATGCCAGGAACGGACGCGGAGTTGTGCGGCGATCCCAGCACGTTTGGCAGCGACAGGAAGGGATAATCC
>JAKBCJ010000101.1 GCA_021807975.1 Pseudomonadota bacterium
GGCAATTCTGGATCGACCGCGGCGGCACCTTCACCGACATCGTCGCCCGCGATCCCGAGGGCAAGCTGTCCACCCACAAGCTGCTGTCGGAGAATCCCGAACGCTACAAGGACGCCGCCATCGCCGGGATCAAGTCGATCCTGGGCATCGCGCTGGACGCGCCGATCCCGCCGAACCTGATTGACGCGGTGAAGATGGGCACCACGGTGGCGACCAATGCGCTGCTGGAGCGTAAGGGCGACCGCACCCTGCTGCTGGTGAACAAAGGGTTCGGCGACGCCCTGCGTATCGGCAACCAGGCACGCCCCCGGTTGTTCGACCTGGCGCTGACCCTGCCGACGATGCTTTACGAGCAGGTGGCCGAAATCCAGGGCCGCGTCGGCGTCGATGGCACTGAAATCGAGCCGTTGAATGAAGCCGAAGCGCGCGAGACGCTGGTTCGGGCGAAAGCCAGCGGCATCGACGCCTGCGCCATTGTGCTGATGCATGCCTGGAAATATCCCGACCACGAACGACGGCTTTCCGAACTCGCTCGGCAGGTCGGCTTCGGCCAGGTTTCCGCCAGCCACGCGGTCAGCCCGCTGCTGCGGCTGGTGCCGCGCGGCGATACCACCGTGGTGGACGCCTATCTGTCCCCGATCCTGCGCCGCTATGTCGATCAGGTGGCGTCGGAACTGACCGGCACGCGGCTTTACTTCATGCAGTCGAATGGCGGCCTGACCGAGGCGCACAGCTTTCAGGGCAAGGACGCGATCCTGTCCGGCCCGGCCGGCGGCATTGTTGGCGCGGCCCGCACCGCCGGGATGGCGGGCTTCGATCAGATCATCGGCTTCGACATGGGGGGCACCTCGACCGACGTGGCTCTGTATGCCGGCGCGTTCGAGCGGGCGTTCGAAACGGCGGTCGCCGGGGTGCGGATGCGCGCGCCGATGATGGCGATCAACACCGTCGCGGCCGGCGGCGGGTCGATCCTGCACTTCGACGGCGCCCGCATGCGGGTGGGCCCTGATTCCGCCGGTGCTAATCCCGGGCCGGCCTGCTACCGGCGCGGCGGGCCGTTGACCGTGACCGATGCCAACGTCTGCGTTGGCAAGATCCAGCCCGCGCACTTTCCGCCCATTTTCGGACCGCACGCCAACCAGAAGCTGGATGCCGATATCGTCCGCACGAAATTCGCGGAACTGGCCAAGGAGATCGGCCGCACGCCGGAACAGACCGCCGAGGGATTCCTGCAAATCGCGGTCGCGAACATGGCCAACGCCATCAAGCAGGTGTCCGTCCAGAAGGGCCACGATGTGTCCCGCTTCGCCCTGCAATGCTTCGGTGGCGCTGGGGGGCAGCACGCTTGCCTCGTGGCTGATGCACTGGGCATGGAGACGGTGTTCATCCACCCCTATGCCGGGGTGTTGTCCGCCTATGGCATGGGCCTTGCTGACCAGACCACGATGAAGGAACAGGCGGTCGAAATCCCGCTGGGTGCCGACACGCTTCCGCAACTCCGGGCGCTGGCCGACACACTCGCCGCCGAGGCCGTCGCGGCCCTGGCCAGCCAGGGCGCGAAACCGGAAGACGTGACGACCGCGAAGTCGCTGCATCTGCGCTATGCCGGCACCGAAGCCGCGCTGATCGTTCCTCTGACCGACCTGGAAACGATCCTGGCCGACTTCACCGCTGCCCACCGCGCGCGGTTTGGGTTCGCAACGCCGGAGCGGCAAGTGATTGCGGAAACCGTCGCGGCGGAGGCAACGCTGCCAGGGACCGCCGCCGAGGAAGCGACCCTGGCGGCACGCGAGAACGGCACGCCCGAACCGGTGGACAGCGTCCGCATCTTCACACACGGGGCCGAACACGCGACGCCTGTGTTCGAACGCACATCCCTGTTGTCCGGCGACCGGATCAAAGGCCCGGCGCTGGTCCGCGAGGCGAATGCCACCACCGTTATCGAACCCGGCTGGACCGCCGAGGTGACCGCGTTGGATCACATGATCCTGCGCCGTACCGAGGCCCTGCCGACCCGCGTCGCGGCCGGCAGCGAGAAGCCGGACCCGGTGCTGCTGGAACTGTTCAACAACCTGTTCATGAACGTCGCGGAACAAACCGGCGCGGTGCTGCAAAACACCTCCATGAGCGTGAACATCAAGGAACGCCTGGACTTTTCCTGCGCGATCTTCGATGCGACCGGCGCGCTGGTCGCCAATGCGCCGCATGTGCCGGTGCATCTGGGGGCCATGGGCGAAAGCGTCCGCACCGTGCTGAAGTATCGCCGCCATACGCTGAAGCCGGGCGACGTCGTGGCGCTGAACAACCCGTTCAACGGCGGCACCCATCTGCCTGACGTAACGGTTATCACGCCGGTCTTCGACGCGGCGGGCAAGGAAATCGTCTTCTTCGTCGGTAGCCGCGGCCACCACGCCGATATCGGCGGCATTACCCCGGGGTCCACCCCGCCAATGTCGCACACGCTGGAAGAAGAGGGCGTGGTCATCGACGACTTCCTGCTGGTCGATGGCGGACACTTCCGCGAAACCGAATTCCGGGCGGTGCTGGCCGGCGCGAAATATCCTGCCCGCAGCCCGGACGTGAACGTCGCCGATATCAAGGCGCAGGTGGCGGCGAACGAGAAGGGCGTGCAGGAACTGCGGCGCGTCGTGTCCCAGTTCGGTTGGCCGGTGGTCAGCGCGTATATGCGTCACGTCATGGACAACGCCGAGGAATCGGTGCGCCGGGTGATCGACCGCATCGGGTCCGGCCGTTTCGTTTACAAGATGGACAACGGGCGCGATCTTTGCGTCTCGATCAGCGTGGACAAGACAACCCGCAGTGCCACGGTGGATTTCACCGGCACCGGCCCACAGCACGAGGGCAACTTCAACTCCCCGCCGGCGGTCACCCGGGCGGCGGTGCTGTATGTGTTCCGCTGCCTGGTTGGGGACGACATTCCGTTGAACGATGGCTGCTTGAAGCCGCTGACGCTGATCATCCCGCCCGGCACGTTCCTGTCGCCGAATCCCGGCGCCGCGGTGGTGGCCGGCAACACCGAAGTCTCTCAGGCCACCTGCAACGCTATCTTCGGCGCGCTTGGTGTTATCGCCTGCTCCCAGGCGACGATGAACAACTTCCTGTTCGGCGACGCGACCCGGCAATACTACGAGACGATCTGCGGCGGCACTGGGGCGGGACCGGGGTTCAACGGCACGTCGGCGATCCAGACTCACATGACCAATACCCGCATGACGGACCCCGAGATATTGGAACTGCGCTACCCGGTGCGCCAGGATCTGTTCGGGATCCGTCATGGCTCCGGCGGCGCCGGCAAGTGGCATGGCGGCGACGGTGCGATCCGCCGCATCCGCTTCCTGGCGCCGATGACGGCGGTGATCGTATCTTCCCGCCGGACGGTTGTGCCGTTTGGCCTGGAGGGCGGCGCCGACGGCAAGCCGGGACTGCAATGGGTGGAACGGGCGGACGGATCGCGCGAGACGTTGACCGGAACGGATCGGGCGGAACTGCTGCCGGGCGATGTGTTCGTTATCGAGACACCGGGCGGCGGCGGGTTTGGGCGGGCCTGACGCCGGGGAAGAAGGGGTTCGGTACCGATTGCGTTGTATCGGCGGCCCGTTCCGCCTAGGCAGCCGAGGCGTACGCGCAGTAGCTCGGGGTTTATATCGACGTGGTTGCGACGGTCTTGCCCCGGCCTCGGAAGCAGGGGCAAGTTTCGCCTGTCAGCCCCTGACCGCCGCGGCCAGTTCGCGCACCTGATCCAGCACTTTTTCCACCGCACCCGGCAGCGCCTTGCCATGCTCGTCCAGATTGGCCGACAGCGTATCAATCAGCGCGGAGGCAACCACCGCCGCATCGGCGATCCGCGATGCCGACCCGGCCTGATCCGGCGTGCGCACGCCGAAACCGATGGCGATCGGCAGATCGGTCGCCCTACGCAGCCGGGGGATCGCGGCCTGCAGATGCTCCGCGCTGGCGCTGCGGGTACCGGTGATCCCGGTGATGCTAACGTAATACACAAACCCCGAACTGCCGTTCAGAACGTGCGGCAGGCGCTCGTCATCGGTGGTCGGGGCGATCAGACGGATGAAATCCAACCCGTTCGCATTGCTGAACGGTAGCAGCAGGTCAGCTTCCTCGGTCGGCAGATCGACGATAATCAGGCCATCGACGCCGGCCTGCGCCGCATCGGCACAGAAACGCTCCGGCCCATACGACAGGATCGGGTTCAGATAGCCCATCAGCACGACCGGCGTTGCCGTGTCGTCCTGGCGGAACTCCCGCACCATCGTCAGCACATGGGCAACCTTGACCCCTGCCGCCAAACCGCGCTTGCCCGCCGCCTGGATGATCGGCCCGTCCGCCATCGGATCGGTGAACGGCATGCCGATCTCGATCAGGTCGGCGCCGGCCCCCGGCATCCCGCGCAGCAGCGCCATGGAGGTCGCCTGATCCGGGTCCCACGCTTCCAGAAACGGAATCAGCGCACCGCGGCCCTGTTTCTTCAGTTCAGCGAACTTGGCGGCGATACGGCTCACAGCTTGACCCCCAGGTGTTCGGCGACAGCGAAGATGTCCTTGTCGCCCCGGCCGCAGAGGTTCATCAGAATGATCTGCTCTTCGTTCATCGTCGGCGCCAGTTTGGTGACATAGGCCAGCGCGTGGGCCGGCTCCAGCGCCGGGATGATGCCCTCGGTCCGGGTGCAGAGCTGGAATGCCGTCAGTGCTTCCCGATCGGTGGCGGAAACGTATTCGACGCGTCCGATATCGTGCAGCCAGGAATGTTCCGGCCCGATCCCCGGATAGTCCAGGCCGGCGGAGATGCTGTGTGCCTCGATGATCTGGCCGTCGTCGTCCTGCAGCAGATAGGTCCGGTTGCCGTGCAGCACGCCGGGCCGTCCGCCGGTCAGGCTGGCGGCGTGTTCGCCGGTTTCGATGCCGTGACCGCCGGCCTCGACGCCGATCAGGCGCACCGAGGTGTCATCCAGGAACGGATGGAACAGGCCCATGGCATTCGATCCGCCGCCGATACAGGCAACGGCGGCGTCGGGCAGGCGGCCCTCGGCTTCCTGAAGCTGTATCTTGGCTTCTTCGCCTATCACCGACTGGAAGTCGCGCACCATCATCGGATAGGGATGCGGGCCGGCGACAGTGCCGATCAGGTAATAGGTGTCGGTGACGTTGGCGACCCAGTCGCGCATCGCCTCGTTCATCGCGTCTTTCAGCGTGCCGGCGCCGGACGTAACCGCTTTCACCTCGGCCCCCAGCAGCTTCATGCGGAACACGTTGGGGGCCTGACGTTCGACGTCGGTGGCGCCCATATACACCGTGCAGGGCAGGCCGAACAAAGCGCACATCGTTGCGGTGGCGACGCCATGCTGGCCAGCGCCCGTTTCGGCAATGATCCGGGTTTTACCCATCCGCCGGGCGAGGAGGATCTGACCCATGCAGTTGTTGGCTTTGTGGCTGCCGGTGTGGTTCAGCTCATCGCGCTTGAAGTACACTTTTGCACCGCCGAGATGCTTGGTCAGCCGTTCCGCGAACCACAGCGGGCTGGGACGGCCGACATACTCCTTCAGGTGGCGTTTCAGGTCGGCGTCGAACGCGGGGTCGGCTTTTGCCTGATTATAGGCGTGCTCGACCTCCAGGATCAGCGGCATCAGCGTTTCCGCGACGAAGCGGCCGCCAAATTCTCCGAAGCGGCCCCGTTCGTTGGGGCCGGTGCGCAGGCTGTTTACGCCGGGTACGATGTTCAAAACGGGCTCTCCTTGCGGGGTGCGCTTCTAGAGCATGGCCGCGTTTGGTCAAGGCGAAGAGGCGAACCGCTTACCGACCGCGTTCCCTCACGCGGGCGGTAAGCCTATCCAACCGCGGCCGGGCCAGGATCACATCTCCAACGCGGATGCGGCCAGCCGGCAGCGTCGGCTACGCCGCGACGCGGATCGCCACAGCCTTGACGTCGTCGCCGACGCCGGCCTCGAACGTGGCGAAGTTGGCTTCGAACCGCTCGATCAGGTGCTTGGCCATGCGGTCGTAGGCAGCCTTGTCGGCCCAGGCCTGACGGGGGTCCAGCACCTCATCCGGGATGCCGGGCACATGGGCAGGGATGGACAGGCCGAAGAACGGTTCGCGGTGAAACTCCATCTGCGTCAGCGAACCGTCCAGCGCGCCGCGCAGCAACGCGCGGGTATGCCGGATCGCCATACGGTGGCCGACGCCGAACTGTCCGCCGCTCCAGCCGGTGTTCACCAGCCAGCAGGTGGCGTCGTATTTGGCGATCAGGTCCGCGAACATCTGGCCATACACTTCCGGCCGGCGCGGGATAAACGGATGCGCGAAGCAGGTGCTGAACGTGGCGTTCGGCTCCTTGCCCAGGCCCTTTTCGGTGCCGGCGACCTGCGCGGTGTAGCCAGACAGGAAGTGATACATTGCCTGCGCGGGCGTCAGGCGAGAAATCGGGGGCAGCACGCCAAACGCATCGCAGGTCAGCATGAACACGTTCTTCGGCTGGCCGCCGCGGCCGGACAGATTGACGTTCGGAATGAACTCGACCGGGTAGCAGGATCTTGTGTTTTCGGTCAGCGATCCGTCGGTCAGATCCAGGTTGCCGTGCCTGTCGCCGACCACATTCTCCAGCACCGCACCGAAGCGGTTGGATGCGGCCCAGATCTCGGGTTCGGCCTCCTGCGACAGGTTGATGACTTTGGCATAGCAGCCGCCTTCGAAGTTGAAGGTGCCGGTCGGGCCCCAGCCGTGCTCGTCGTCGCCGATCAGCTTGCGGTGCGGGTCGGACGACAGGGTGGTCTTGCCGGTGCCGGACAGCCCGAAGAACAGCGCGACGTCGCCGTCCTTGCCCTGGTTGGCGCTGCAATGCATCGGCATCACACCCTTTGCGGGCAGCAGCCAGTTCATGATGGTAAAGATCGACTTCTTCACTTCGCCCGCATACTCACTGCCGGCGATGATAATCAGCTTCTGCTCGAACGACAGCGCGATGGTGGTGGAGGAGCGGACGCCATCAATCTTCGGGTCGGTCTGGAACAGCGGCGCGTGCAGAATGACATAGTCGGGTTCGAACGCCGGCAGGTCGGATTCGGCGGGGCGGATAAACATGTTGCGGGCGAACAGGGCGTTCCAGGCCTGCGTGGTGACCAGCCGGACGCGCACGCGATGTTCCGGGTCGGCGCCGGCGTAAAGGTCCTGCGTGAACAGTTCCTGTCCCTGAAGATAGGCCTGGACCCGGCCCTTGAAGGCGTTGAACCGTTCGACCGGCATCCGCTGATTGATTTTGCCCCACCAGATATCGTTGGTGACGGACGGTTCGTCGGCAACGAACTTATCTTGCACGGAACGGCCGGTGTGGACGCCGGTTTCCACCATCAGCGCACCATCGACCGAGAGGCGGCCTTCGTGGCGGCGTAAGGATTCCGCCACCAGGGCGGGCGCGGTCTGGTTGGCATGAACGGGGCGGGATGCCTGAACACCGGTGCCGGCGAGTGCCTCGGCGGCGTGATTTTTCCATGCGTTCTGGTTCGCGGGAGCGTGCATCAAGGTCGGATTCCTGCCCATGGTCTGCGTTTTGCGGTCAACGATGCCCGGGGTCAGCGTCGGCCAGCCTTGATCGGGCGAGTCCACCGTTAGTCCTCAAGCGCAAATATACTAGTCGGTAGATTGGCAAACGTCCACCGGTCCGCGGCAAGGTCGCTGGCGGCGCCCGGGACATGGTCGGGGCGGGGGTCTTTGAGACGACGGGTGCGGAATGTCCGCGGACATTCAGGTTTGGGTGCTTGGTGTGGCCGCCGATTGGCGCGGTATCGCCTTCCGTGGACGCCGCCCGGGCCGGGGCACCTTCGGAGGAACCGCTTCGTGGCGGGCCAAGCGTGCGATGGCCTGCGATGACGATGGAGGAGGCTGCAAATGTTCCATCGTCAAGAGAACCTGTGGTCCGCTTGCTGCCCCTTTACCCGGGCATGATCCGTGCTATAATTGACGCGTGGCGCTGTTTGAAAAAAATGCGTCATTCGTTTAATTGCTGAATGAAACAAACAGGAGACGCTCAAATGGCTTGGACACGCCCGGTTCTGCGCGAAATCTGCATTGGCATGGAAATCAACGGTTACCTCGCCGCGCGCATGTAAATTCGCGTTACCGCATATAACGGAATGACTACACGGCAAGCTGGACCGGGCGCTATCGTGCTCGGTTCGGCGGCGGGCGGCGGTTTTCCGCAGTGGAACTGCGGCTGCTATTTGTGCCGTTTGGCTAGGGATAACGACCCAAGAGTTCGTCCCGCGACTCAGGCGGGTGTCGCTGTCAGCGGTGATGGGGAATCCTGGCTCCTGCTGGGCGCCTCGCCCGATTTGCGCCAACAATTAGGTCAAACCCCCCGGCTTTGGCCGCGTTCGGATACACGCGACTCGCCAATTACCGGGGTTGTGCTGACCGGCGGCGATATCGACGCGATCGCCGGACTGCTGGTGTTGCGCGAACGCCATCCGTTCACCGTTTACGGGCCGGCCTCGGTGCTTGGTATCCTGGCGGATAACGATGTGTTCAAGGTGCTGGATCCAGCCATCGTCCGTATGCAGCCGATTGAACCCGGGGCGCCGGTCGCCTGCGGCGGCGGCATGACCCTGACCCTGCTCGCTTTACCCGGAAAAGTGCCACTGTACCGCGAAACCCCCGGCGCGACCGAGGCGGAAATTGGGGCGGCCTATGCGGCCATGGTGCGGACGGCGGACAAATGTGTCGTGTTCGCGCCCGGATGCGCGGTGGTCGACGACACCGTCCTGACAAAACTCAGCACGGCCGACGTGCTGTTTTTCGACGGCACGCTCTTCACCGACGATGAAATGATCCGGGCGGGTCTTGGAACCAAGACGGGCAGGCGGATGGGGCACTCCCCGGTCGGCGGCCCGGATGGCACGCTCGTCCGGTTGGCCAACCTTCCGGCCCGGCGTATCCTTTTGCACATCAACAATACCAACCCGATCTGGTTAAGCGATTCGCCGGAGCGGAAGCAAGTCGAAGACGCCGGCTTCGAAGTCGCATTCGACGGCATGGAGGTCCCCCTGTGAGCGAACTGATGTCCCATGCCGAACTGGAGCGCAGGCTGCGCGAAATCGGCGCGAAGCGCTATCATATCAACCATCCGTTCCACCGAATGCTGCACACCGGCAAGTGCAGCAAGGCGCAGGTTCAGGCGTGGGCGCTCAACCGTTACTATTATCAGGCAATGATTCCGTTGAAAGACGGGTCTCTGATCGGGCGTTGCGAAGACCAGGATTTGCGCCGCGAATGGCGTAAGCGCCTGGAAGATCACGACGGCGACGAAACCCGGCCGGGCGGCATCGAGCGTTGGCTGAAGCTGACGGACGGGCTGGGTCTCGACCGGGCGGACGTCGTATCCACTCGCCTGCTGCTGCCCGCGACCCGCTTCGCTGTTGAGGCCTATGTGCATTATGTGCGGGAGCGCAGTATGCTGGAGGCCGTGGCATCCTGCCTGACCGAGATGTTCTCACCGCAGATCATCACCGAACGCATGAGCGGCATGCTCGCCCATTACGACTACGTGACGCCGGAAATTCTGTCGTATTTCGACAAACGGCCACCGCAGGCCCAGCGCGATGCGACATTCGCTTTGGACTACGTCAAACATCACGCGCGCACGCCGGAGCAGCAGCAGGCGGTGCTTGATACGCTGATGTTCAAATGCGACGTGTTGTGGTCGATGATGGACGCATTGCACTATGCCTATGTGACGCCCGGCCTGATTCCGCCCGGCGCGTTCGTGCCCCGAGATTCCGATGGATGAGCCGGTCCTGCCCGAACGTCCCCGGCTGGCGCCGGGGGTTCGCCTGCACTTCGACAAGACCCGCGCCGCGTGGGTTCTGCTGTGCCCGGAGCGGATTATCGAGGCCGAAGGACCAGCGAGCGAAATCCTGAAGCGTTGCGACGGCACGCGTAGCGTGGCGGTGATCGTCGATGAGCTTGCCGCTGTGTTTGCGGTCGATCGCGCGGTGATCGCGCATGACGTGACCGAAATGCTGACCGACCTGGCCGGCAAAAGGCTGCTGGCGTCATGAACCCGCTGGGAATGCTCGCGGAACTGACACATCGATGTCCGCTGGGATGCCCGTATTGCTCCAACCCGCTGGCGCTGGAAGACCGGGCCGGGGAGATGGATACAGCAACCTGGATCGGCGTGTTCCAGCAGGCCGCGGATATGGGCGTGCTGCAGGTCCATTTGTCGGGCGGCGAACCGGCCTCCCGGCGCGATCTGATCGAACTGACCCGCGCAGCCAGCGAGGCTGGGCTTTATACCAATCTGATAACCTCTGCGATCGGGATCGACGCGGATCGGCTGCAGCGGCTGAAGGCGGCGGGCCTGGACCATGTGCAGGTTTCCATTCAGGACACCGATCCGGCCATGTCGGACCATATCGCCGACTACAAAGGCGCTCATGCCCGTAAACTGGCATTGGCCGAAGCGGTCACCGGCCTGGGGATGGCGCTGACGGTCAACGCGGTGATCCATCGCGCCAACATCGCGAACCTGTCGGGGATGGTGGCGCTGGCGGCTTCGCTGGGTGCCGGCCGGGTGGAGGTCGCGCATGTGCAATATTACGGCTGGGGTTTGCGAAACCGCGATGCGCTGATGCCGACGCGCGAGCAGATCGACCAGGCGATGCAGGAAATGGACGCACTGCAAGCGCGGTATGCCGGACGATTGGTGATCGATTCCGTCATTCCCGATTATTATGCCCGCAGACCGAAGCCGTGCATGGGCGGGTGGGGACAGAAATCGCTGAACGTTACGCCGTCCGGCGTCGTGCTGCCCTGCCACGCGGCCGCCACCATCCCGGGATTGACCTTCTGGTCGGTCCGGGAGCGGTCACTGGCGGATATCTGGGCTAACTCCCCGGCATTCGAAGCATTCCGGGGCACCGCCTGGATGAAGGAACCCTGCCAGTCGTGTTCCTTTCGCACAGCCGACTTCGGCGGCTGTCGCTGCCAGGCGCTGGCCATTACCGGCGACGCCGCCGCGGCCGATCCCAGTTGCGAACTGTCACCATATCACAGCCACATGCAGAAACTGGCGGAGCAGGCGTCGGGCGGGGCCTATGCATACCGGGGGCGTAACCCCGGACGCTGATCGCGCTGGGGTGTCGGCAGGCGATTCGTCAGGTCCTCGACCGGGAGGTCAGCAAATCCGCCGGCAGCCACACTCGCGTTACGCGCCATACGCCGTGCTTTAAGTCCATCTCCAGCTTGATGGGTTCTGTATGCCCGGGTGGCTGAATGCTGATCGTGAACGCCGTGGGGGTGTCGAAGAAAGCCCACCGCACATGGACATCCGCACCCCTTGGCACGGGATTGGCCGGCGCCCCCGTCGTGACCGCCAGCAGTGCCTGCGGCGTCACCGCCCGATCGATCGTGCTCGACGCGATGCCGCGAACGAAGGATGCACCAAAGGCCGGCAGGTTTGTCCCGGCTTTGTCGTCCGGTCCATCGAAAGCCAGGTCGCACACATCTTCCTTGATGCCTTCCCGCACCGCCGGCCAATCGACCAGGGATTCCAGGGTTTCGGCATCGGCGGCCCGGATCGCCGAACCAAGCCGGTAAAGCGTGAGATACGGGTAAGCGGCATAGGACATGCCGACCCCCAGCAACGCAGCGAGAACTGGCCATCTGGCACGCATCCGCAATCTCCGTGGATAGACCCGCAACCAGGGTTGTTACAAATCGTGAGGCGATCGTGTAACGCTTTCGGTTCGTCGTGGTTCCTTCGTCCACAGGCGTCTATATACCATAATCGGTTGATGAAGCGTTAACTCCGGCGTGAATCCAAAATAAGACCGTAAGCCGCGCGATCCGTGATCCCCTCGGTTCCGAACAGTAAAACGCGGCTCGCGGGTGTCAATTGTAACGCGGTTCGAGCCGCCTGGTCCGACGCGGCACGTTGCAGCCCCGCCAGGCCGGCGACACCGGATTCGCCGATCGACAGGAAGCTGTCCGCCAGCCGTCGCAGCGCATCGGCGGCTGCATCGTCCGGGATGACCATGAACGCGAAGGCGGCACGCTCCAGTTCCTGCCACGCCAGCAGGCTGGGCTCGCCGCAGGCCAGTCCGGCCATAACCGTTTCCAGATCGCCGCGAACGGCGGTTGGCCGACCTGCCATGGCACTCGCCATCAGGCAGGCGGCATTCATCGGTTCCACGACGATCAGCAGCGGCGCGGGATCGAAACGGGCGCGCATGTGAACAGAGACCGCGGCAGCGGCGCCCCCCACCCCGGCTTGAATGAAAACATGGGTTGGCGGCGGCCCGGTCCACTGGTCGGCGGCTTCGTCCGCCATCAGCCGGTAACCCTGCATCACGTCGCGGGGGATTTCGGTGTAGCCGGGATACGA
>JAKBCJ010000593.1 GCA_021807975.1 Pseudomonadota bacterium
GGAACGCATCGTTCGCCTCCAGGATGCGGCCAGTTGGATCGGTTCGCACGATCCCCACGGGACTGACGTCGAACAGGGTTCGCAGTTCGTCGGCCGCGGCCTCTCGCTGCTGTGCCGCGGTTTGCAGCGCGCGGGCAAGATCGTCGGCCTCCCGTAAGCCCAGTGTCGCCGGCAGTGCGGGAGGATTGGGCATCGCAGCCCACCGAACCAGAATGCGAATCGGTTCCCGCACGCGCCTGCCCAGCAGATAGGCGGCCCCGCCGCTGAGCACCAGCGCAATCGCGCCGAGGCCCGCTGTCTGCAGCAGCGACTGCCATAGCGGCGCCAGCAGTTCGGCCTCCGGTACACTGATCGCGACCGACCAGCCAAAGGTATTCGTGGGGCTGAGGGCGGTTTGAACATTGGTCCCCTCTGGCGTGGTATCCCGGAAGACGCCCTCCGACCCGGACCCCGGCCGTGCCTTGAGCAAATCGGCCGCTTGGTAGCCGATATACGTGCCTTCGTTCGTAACGCGCGCGACATTCACGCCGACACTATCGAATATCGAGACGATCCGGCCGGGCGGCAGATGCTGGTCGGCGATCAGGGCCTGCAATGGGCGGAATGTGGGATTGTAGGACAGGACATAGATGACTTTGCCATCCTGTTCCACGGGCACATTGACGCTAAATGACGGTTGATGGTTGGAAATGCTCACGAAGAAGTCGGACACGCTCGGGCGGCGGGTCTCGACCGCGCGGGCGACACCGTTGTTGGCGGCACGGACACCTTGCAGACGGTCGGAGGGCTGCCCTGCTTCGAACATCCGGATGATAAGGCCGTTTGGTTCGAGTAGTCCCAGGCTCGTGCCAGGATGGCGGCTTGCGAACACCTCCGCCCGTCGGGCGAAACCCACCAGATCTCCGCTTGCCAGCGTGCCGGTTTCGGCCAGAACCTGGATATCCTCGATGTAAGACGTAAGTTTTGCATCGACGGTCTGCGTCATGCCCCCGGCGGCGTCCAGGGTTTGCTGCAGGGCGGCGGTTCTGCTGGCGCGGTAATCCTGGTAGCCCTTCAGGCCGAGCAGGCCGAACGGGGGCAGGGCCGTAACGATTGCCAAAATGAAAAGGCTGGCGCGAATCGAAGGAGATAAGCGCCGCTTGCGCAGTGGATCGCCTGACGGGTCATTGGCCCGGGAGAAGGTTGTATTCAGATCAGCCATCCTTAATTTCGGCCGCGATGCGTCGATTGTGCAAATTAGCGACTGGCAATTCCCGCCTCGGGCCGGCATTCCCTTTGCCATGCCTTGCCGGTCTCCCCAATTGATGAATGTTCACATCATCGTGAGACGATGCCCGCGGTCGCATGGATCATGCGAACAGGGCTCGCGCCGGG
Source organism: Pseudomonadota bacterium (assembly GCA_021807975.1). Classification (GTDB taxonomy): domain Bacteria; phylum Pseudomonadota; class Alphaproteobacteria; order Acetobacterales; family Acetobacteraceae; genus Rhodopila. Next base: position 1,375 of record JAKBCJ010000593.1, read on the forward strand.
TTCGCCAATGAACGGCTTGCATAGCGTCCCCGGCCGTGTGACAGGTCGGCGCCATGTCGCGAAAAATCCCGGGAATTGTGTTACTGGCCGGCTTGCTGTTTGCGTTCGCCGCGCGGGCTGATGAACCGCTTCGGCTGGGCCTGCTGCACACATTGTCGCCCGCGCCGTTCTACATCGCGCAAGAGCGTGGGTATTTCCGCGACGAAGGCCTGGACGTGACATTCCGGTTCTTTCAGGCCGCGCAGCCGATCGCCGCCGCCGCCGTGGCGGGTGATATCGATGTCGGCGTGACCGCGTTGACCGGCGGTTTCTTCAATCTGGCGGAGAAGGGCACGCTGAAGGTCATCGGCGGCGGCCTGCATGAGGAAAAAGGCTACCAGGGCGCCGCGGTCCTGGTCTCCGACAAGGCGTTCGACGGCGGACTGACCAGCCTGGACAAACTGGCAGGGCACAGCTTCGCGATTACGCAGTACGGATCCTCGTTTCACTACATGATTGGGCGGATCGCCGAAGCGCGCGGGTTTGACCTGAAATCGGTGACGCTGCGGCCGGTGCAGCAGATTTCCAACATGGTCGCGGCGGTAGCAACGAATCAAGTGGACGCCACCATCGCGGTTGCCTCCATGGCCAAACCGCTGGCGGAGGCGAAGCGGGCGCATATTATCGCTTGGGCTGGCGATGTCGTGCCGTATCAGCTAACCGCGGTGTTCGCGACGCCGGCGATGATCGCGGGCAAGCCCGACGTGCTGAAGCATTTCGCCGCGGCGTATCAACATGGCGTGGCGGATTACCGGCAGGCGTTCCTGCGCCTGGATGCCGCCGGGCACCCGATCGTTGATGCCACGACCGATGCCGTCATCCCGTTGCTGACCAAATACGTCTTTACCGGCGATCCCGATGCCAGGCGGAAAGTGCTGGAAGGTGTCGGATATTACGATGCGGGGGGCGCGCTGGATGTGAAGGACGTGCTGGATCAGGTGCGCTGGTTCCGGCAGCAGGGGCTGGTGAAGGGCGATGCCGACCCGGCTTCGATGATCGATACGCGGTTTCTGCCCACCCGATGACGCGGGACAACACCGGCGGTCTGCGCCTGACCGTGACCGGCGTCAGCCACCGCTATGGCGGGATGCAGGCGTTGCAGGACATTTCGCTGACCGCCGAACCGGGCGAGGTGATGGTGCTGGTTGGACCCTCCGGCTGCGGGAAATCGACGTTGCTGGGGATCTTGGGCGGCATGCTCGCGCCGACGGCGGGTTCGGTGATGTGCGCCGGCGACACGCCGCCCGATTGCCTGAACGCATTGACCTATGTGTTCCAGGATTTCGCTCTGCTGCCCTGGCGCACCGTCGCCGGGAACGTGGCCTTGGTGCTGGAGGACAGACTGCCGAACGCGGACCGTGCCGACCGCGTGGCGCAGGTGCTGGCACTGACCGGGCTGACGGAATTTGCCACCGCCTGGCCGCGG
>JAKBCJ010000594.1 GCA_021807975.1 Pseudomonadota bacterium
GCCCCGCGCGGCGCAGATCGCATGCAGGTCCTCCATTTTAAGGATACCCCGGCCACCAACGTTCACCGCGCGGAGCAGCGCCACATATTCTGTCATGAGTTTACCTGAGTGAAGAAGCCGCTTTGCCCGGGCATGGCCTTGGCCTTCTGTCCCATATCCGACAGACTGCCGGCAAGTCGCCAGGAGGAAACCAACCATGGGCATCACCGCCACCCTGTCAGCCTTCACCGCCGGCATCCGGCTGGACACGGTGCCGCGAGAGGTCGTCCACCGCGCGCGTTTCCTTGTGCTGGACCTGGTTGGGAATATCGTCCGCGCGCGGCACGATGCAGAAAGCACGGCATCTTTTCTGGCGGCTGCGCGGGCGATGGGGATGGCGTCCGGGAATTGCGGCGTGTTCGGCGATGCGGCACGCTACACGCCGGGCGGGGCCGCGTTCCTGAACGGGGCGTTGGCGCACTCGCTGGATTTCGACGACACCCATGCCGCGGGGTCGCTGCATCCCGGCGCGCCCGTGATTCCGGCGGCGCTGGCGGCTGGCGAGATGGTTGGTGCCCGGGGTGCCGACGTGCTGGCGGGGATTATCGCCGGGTATGAGATGACCTGCCGTGTGGCGCTGGCGTTGCCTGCCGCGGAGCATTACGACCGCGGTTACCACCCCACCGCAACATGCGGCGCGTTCGGCGCCGCCGCAGCCGCGGCCCGGGTATTCGGACTGGATGCCGATGGTGTTGCCAATGCGCTGGGCACTGTGTTGTCGCAAACAGCCGGCAGCCTGCAGTTCCTGGCCAATGGCGCATGGACGAAGCGGTTCCAGGTCGGTTGGGCGGCAATGAACGGCCTGATGTCGGCCGCGCTGGTGCGCGAAGGGTTCAAGGGCGCATCAGAGGCGTTGGAGGGCAAGCATGGGTTCTTACGGGCCTATGCGCCAAATCCGATACCGGAGCGAGCGGTGCGTGATCTGGGGTCGGTGTGGGAGTTGATGAATACCGCGGTGAAGCCCTATCCGTCGTGCCGGTACGGTCACGCCGGCATCGATGCGGCGCTGGCGCTGCGGGCGGCCAACGATCTCGCGCCGGGGGAGATAACGGCCGTTCGGCTGGGACTGCCGCGATCGGGAATGATGCTGATCGGCGCACCGGCGGAAAAGAAGGCCAATCCAAAGAACGTGGTGGATGGCCAGTTCAGCGGGCCGTTCGTGATCGCCTCGGCACTGGCAACCGGCGCCATGGGTTGGGACAGCTATGCGCTGTTGCGCGACCCGGCAATACAGGACCTGCTGCCGAAGGTGGAGTGCGTATTCGATCCGGAGATCGAGGCCGAATTTCCCACCAACATGTCTGGCAAACTGACAATCCAGGCTCGGGGTCAGACATTCGAACGCAAGGTAGTCGTGCCGAAGGGCGAGCCATCCAATTTCCTGACAGAAGAGGAATTGCGCGCGAAGTTCGCCGGGTTGACGGATGCGGTGCTGGGCGCGGATCGGGCGGCGGCGCTGGCGGGTGCGGTGCTGGGGATCGATACAGCCCCCGATGTGTCCGTGCTGATGCGGCTGGCGGCGCCGCTGATGTCCGCCAAGCTGGCCGGGGAGTAAATTTCCCCTCGGCCAGGCGCTAGAACCGGAAGGATAAGGCGGCCGAACCGAACTGGTGCAGGCCCCCGGGCTGGCCGTTGAATTCTTGCGTTTGGGCAACGTACGCAAAGGTCAGGCGCATGCCATAGGCCATGACCGCGAAGCCACCCTGCATTTCCCCAACATCCCAGACAGAGGAAACGTGAGGCCCGCCGCGAATTGGGGCGGATTGGAGCAGCATGTCGTAACCGACCGCCTGACCATCCACGCCGGCAAACACGTACCACGCGAAGGGGCGGGTCGGGGTGAACACGTCGCCCCCGCTAACGCCGGGACGAACCCTTGGCACGCCGTAATCGGAGGCAAGACCCTGTCCAAAGCGGAAGGTAACGCCGGTCTGGATGTAATCCCGCAGATCGCCGAGGCCGATCGTAAGCGACGGCAGTGCATCGGTTTCGATCGCCCCGATCGTGCCGGTGGCTATGCGCCATGTGCGCTCGTGCAGCAGTTCCGCCGCCGGGGTGTTGTCGATCTGGCCGCCCCAGCCGTTGGTGTGGGCCTGGCCGATGATAGTGTGGAAGCCGTTCTGCACCGTTTGCGCCCCGGCGGCGGGACCGACGACCCCCAGGCTGAGGGACAGGACGCTTCTGGTGTCCTCGCCATCGCTCATGAGCGAGAAGTTACCCAGCAGCACGCCCGCATAGGGGCGATCGAACTGGCTGGGCACAGAAGCGACCGTGCCCACAGGCGTGTAGATTTGCTGCGTCAGGCTGAACCCGACGCGCTGCTGGCCACTATCCCACAGCGCCCGGCCGAGGCCGGCAAGAACGTCCGGCACGTCGCCGGTGGGCGATACCCACCCCAGGTTCAAGCCATTCACATATTCCCGGTCGGTCGGTTTGCCGGCGGAAATGGAGGCGTTTTCACCTTGGATCGTCCAGATACTGGACGGGTCCGCAACTGGCTGTGCCCGCGCAGCGACAGCCTGGATCGCAAGAGCGGCGGCGAGGATGGCGGTGAACCGGAAGATCATAAATCGAGGGCTTTGGGCAAGAGAGACGCGGGAACCCAAGACATGATGGAGAATGTCATCTCTCGTCAACACTTGAGATAGGTTGGATGAGCGGCTAAAGGATCACCGCAGTGGGATGGGTGGCCGAGCGGTTTAAGGCAGCGGTCTTGAAAACCGCCGTGCGTGTAAGCGTACCGTGAGTTCGAATCTCACCCCATCCGCCAGTCAGCAGTCCAACATATTGTATTAACGC
>JAKBCJ010000595.1 GCA_021807975.1 Pseudomonadota bacterium
ATCGCCTTCGTGTCGGAACATACCGAAACGCTGGTGGAACTGGACGTGGAATACCGGGAGGTCGCGGAAAACCTGCATGTCCCCGGCTATTTCCGGGTGCCCACGCAAAACGCCGACGCCGGCTTCGTTGCCTCACTGGCGGGAATTGTCAGACACGCTATGGAATGCGGTCCCGGCCTGTGCAGCGCGGCCGGCGGCCGTTTATGCGGCGCCGGGCTTGGCGGATGCCCGTTCCCGGCATCCGCCTAACCGGGTGCGATCAGTCGCCCGGGTCGATCCACCCGATATGGCCGTCATTCCGGCGGTACACCACGTTCAGCACGCCGTTGGCACTGTTGCGGAACATCATCACCGCCTGGTCCGCGAGGTCCATGCGCATCACCGCCTCGCCGACCGAAAGCGAGGAAATCTCGGTCTGCGTTTCCGCGATCACGGTCGCGTAGGCTTCATCCAGCGTGCGGGTGTCGGGCGCGGGGGCCTCGGCCCCGTTTTCCTCCTCGCGCAGGATGTACTGCCGAGCGGATTGGGGGTGATCGCGGTGGGCCATGTCGCGGTGGTGATCGTTGACCCGGCGGCGGTACCGGCGAAGACGCTTGGCGATATGTTCGGCCGCATCGTCGAAGGCAGTATTCGCGTCGGCGGCTTCGCCCTCGCCGCGCAACTGTAGCCCTCGACCCGCATGAACATTGATATCGCACGTAAAAAAACTTCGCGCTCGGCTGAACGTTACATGCGCTTCCAGCGCGTGGTCGAAGTATTTGCCCGCTATTGCATCCATCTGCGTGGATACACGGGTCCTTAACGCATCCGACAAATCGACTTGCTTGCCGGCAACCGTGATCTGCATCGTGCTATCTCCGACCAGTTCGACAGGCCGCCGGGGGTTTCAAACGGACACTCGTCCCGGCGCCTTCAGGCATTTGGGCACGGTCCCGGGGGGTGTGTCCACTACGGATAAACCCTTATGGCAAATAGATTAGATTGCACCCACCGTCGGTCGCCGGGGTCAGGCCGCCGCCATCTTGTCCCGCCGCCGCTGCACGGAATTGGGGATGCGCAACGCCTCGCGGTACTTGGCCACCGTGCGGCGGGCGATTTCGACGCCTTCCTTCCGCAGTTGCGCGACAATGGCATCGTCGGACAGGATATCGGCCGGGGCTTCGGCGTCGATCAGGCCCCGGATTCTGTGGCGAACCGCCTCCGCGCTGTGCGAATCGCCGCCATTGGTGCCGTGAATAGCGGTGGTGAAAAAGTATTTCAGCTCGTACGTGCCGCGCGGCGTGGCGATATACTTGTTCGCCGTCACCCGGCTGACAGTACTTTCATGCAGTTCCACCGCCTCCGCGATGTCGCGCAGGATCAGCGGCCGCAGATGCGCCACGCCCAGCCGCAGGAAGCCATCCTGCTGGCGCATGATCTCCGCCGCAACCTTCAGGATGGTTTGCGCGCGCTGTTGCAGCGAGCGGACCAGCCAGTTGGCGTTGGCCAGGCGTTCGGTCAGGAACACCTTCTCCTCTTTTTTTGCGGCCGGCGCGATTTTGGCATAGAAGCGTTCGTTCACCAGCACCCGCGGCATGGTCTCCGGGTTCAACTCGATGATCCAGCTTTCGTCCGGCAACTGGCGCATCAGCAGGTCCGGCACCACGAGTTGCGGCGGCGTGCTGTCCCAGGTCGCCGCCGGCTTGGGGTCCAGCGCCCGGATTTCAGCGATCATGTCGGTCAGGTCTTCGGCATCGACGCCGCACAGCGCCATCAGCCGGCGGTTTTCCCGCTTGGCAAGCAGTTCCAGATTGTCCAACAGCATTTGCATGGCCGGATCCAGCCGGTTGCGTTCCGCCAGTTGCGCCGCCAGACATTCCTTCAGGTCGCGCGCGAACAGGCCAACCGGATCGAAACGCATCATGCGCGCCCGCACCGCCTCCACCCGCTCCAGCGGCAGACCCATCGCCTTGGCGATCGCCGCCGGATCTGCGGTCAGCCGCCCGGCCGGGCATAGCAGCGCAATCAGGTGCGCGCCCACCATTCGGTCCACATGATCGGTGAAATTCAGCCGGAGCTGCTCGCCCAGGTGGTCGCGCAACGAACGCGACTCCCCGGCGAAATCGTCGATGCCGCGATCGTCACCCTCGAAACTGTGGCTGCCGCCCGAACCCTCGATCCTGCTCGACATCGCGCCGTCGCCCGCGCCGCCCGGGTCGTATTCTTCCGCATGGACGGCATCCAGCGGCGATCCGGCATCGGTCGGCAAGGTGTCGGCCCGCACCGCGTCGGCCGTATCGACGATATTGGCGACACGCGGCTCCAACTGGTCCAACGCAGCCCTTTCCCCGACCGGGGGTTCGGGCGCTTCGTCGCGTTCCAGCAGCGGATTGCGCTCCAGCTCCTCATCGACGAACGCATTGACCTCGATGTTGGAGAATTGCAGCAGCTTGATGGCCTGACGCAGTTGCGGCGTCATGACCAGTGTCTGGCTTTGGCGTAAATCGAGACGGGGGGCTATCGCCATGACGGCGATTATCTAGTCATTGCGCCCGGGGTCAATGGTTTCGACAACTCCGCATGCAAAAAGCATGCAACCGTGGCGACGGCGCCCGCCCGGACCCGGGGGAAATCTCAGAGGCTGAATTTTTCCCCCAGATAAACCCGCCGCACATCCTCATTCGCCACAACTTCGTTCGGTTTGCCTTCCATCAATACCTGCCCGTCGTGCATGATGTAGGCCCGGTCGATGATATCCAGCGTCTCTCTGACATTGTGGTCGGTAATCAGCACGCCTATCCCGCGATCCTTCAGATGCTTCACCAGGTCGCGGATTTCGCCCACCGCA
>JAKBCJ010000596.1 GCA_021807975.1 Pseudomonadota bacterium
CAAGCAGGACAGAAAGATCGGATGGCACCTTAACGGGGCCGCGCGCCGCCCTGGCAAATGCGCGTATCAGGTGGCGATTGTTGCCGTCGCCCTGCTTATCCTTTTGCCGCCCGTCTTCCTGAGCGCCGCCGAATTGTAGCACATCCCTCGAAGCGCTCAACCAGATTCCCCGGCCGGGCAGCTTTGCGGTCAGGTCCGGCACGATCTGCCTGTCCGGGCCGACGACGAAGCGGATCATCCGCTCTTTCGGCAGTCGCTCCCGCGTGACAATGCAGCGACGAAAAGGGCCGGTTTCCGGCTCCTCGCCGTCGGATGCGTCTTCGATGACAGCCGGGTCAGTCTCAGTCGTGACCAGCCTCCTGCGTTGCGTCCGGGGTTTCCCCGTCTTCGAACCAATGGGCACGAGCGGCCATGATCACGTCGTTGGCGGCCGCTTCGTCCAGGTTGTCGGCACCGACGATTTCCGACAACTCGTCGGAGGCCAGATCGGCCAGATCGTCCAGCGTCTTCACGCCCTTTTCGCCCAACGCCACCAGCATCGGCGCGGTCAGCGCCTCGATTGAGGCGACTTCATCGGTCACACCCAGAGCGACGCGCTTGTCGTTCATCTCATTGTCGCGCTGGGTCAGGAAGCCCTCCGCCCGGCGAACCAGTTCCTCGGCGACGTTTTCGTCGAAGCCTTCGATCGCGGCGACTTCCTCGATCGGCGTGAACGCGAGTTCTTCCACCGTCGTGAAGCCCTCGGTCACCAGCAGGCCGGCGATCATGTCGTCCACATCCAGCGCCTCGACGAACAGGCCGGACCGGCGGCGGAATTCTTCCTGCCGGCGCTCGCTTTCCTCGGCTTCGGTCAGGATGTCGATGTCCCAGCGGGTTAGCTGGGATGCCAGACGCACATTCTGCCCCCGCCGGCCGATCGCCAGGGAGAGTTGTTCATCCGGCACCACGACCTCGACCCGGCCGGCTTCTTCATCCAGCACGACCTTGGTCACTTCAGCCGGGGCCAGCGCGTTAACCACGAAGGTCGCGGCCTGACTGCTCCAGGGGATGATGTCGATCTTCTCACCCTGCAGTTCCTGCACCACCGCCTGAACGCGCGAACCGCGCATACCCACGCAGGCGCCGACCGGGTCGATCGAGCTGTCGCGGCTGATGACCGCCATCTTCGCGCGGCTGCCCGGATCGCGGGACACGGCCTTGATCTCGATGATGCCGTCGTAGATTTCCGGGACTTCCTGGGCGAACAATTTGGCCAGGAACCCCGGATGGGTGCGAGAGAGGAAGATTTGCGGGCCGCGCGGTTCGTCCCGCACATCGTAGATATAGGCGCGGACCCGGTCGCCGTTGCGAAAGCTTTCGCGGGCGATCAGTTCGTCGCGGCGCAGCAGGGCCTCCGCCTTGCCGAGTTCGACCATCAGGTTGCCGTACTCGGTGCGCTTCACCACGCCGTTGATAATTTCGCCAACGCGGTCCTTGAACTCGTCGTATTGGCGCTTGCGTTCATATTCGCGCACCCGCTGCACGATCACCTGCTTGGCGGTCTGCGCGGCGATGCGGCCGAAGTCGATCGGCGGCAACGGATCGACGACGAATTCGCCCACCGACTTGTCAGGGAAAATCTTCGCGGCGTCGGCCGCGCTCATCTGGGTTTCTTCGTTTTCGACCGTTGCTACGATTTCCGTCCAGCGCGACAGGCGAACATCGCCGGTCTTACGGTCGATGGTGGCACGGATGTCCTTCTCATGCCCATACTTGGCGCGTCCGGCCTTCTGGATGGCCTGCTCCATCGCCTCCAGCACTTCTTCGCGTTCGATGTTCTTTTCGCGCGCGACGGCATCGGCAACCAGCAGCAGTTCGGGGCGGGCAATAGCGGTGTCCATGGCGACCTCTGTCAGTACGTTCAGTTGGCCAGCGGCTTGGCGGCGGTGGCTTCGATTAAGGCATCCGTTAACACAAGTTTCGCCCGCCGGATGTCCGGATGGCGAATCACGACCTCCGCACCCGTATCCAGCCGGATGCGGGCGGCTTCCTCATCTGCCCCGAGCACGATGCCGACGAAGCGTTTGCGGCCGTTGAGGGGGAAGAATGTTTCGACCCGGGCTTGATGCCCGGCATAACGGTTCCAGTCTTTCACCCGCGTCAGCGGCCGGTCGATCCCGGCGGAGCTGACTTCCAGCGTCCATGCGCCGGGGATGGGATCGTCCACATCGATCGCGGCGCTGATGTCGTGGCTTATCCGGGTGCAATCTTCCACCGTGATCTGCGACCCATCCGCCCGGTCGGCCATGATCTGCACCGTTGGACGTTCGCGTCCCAGCACGGCCACGCGGACGAGTTCGAAGCCCATCAGTTCCAGCCGCGGCGCGATGATCGCGGCCAGCTTGCCTTCCAGAGTGGTCGATGTTGGTTCGTTTCCGTCCAATTCCGTTCGCCCAAACAAAAAAGAGGCGGCCCGTTAAGGCCACCTCCGTACTACAGCGGAGAATGATTTCATTATCAGGTAGCGCGCCGACGGGCCGAGTGCAAGGCTTATCACAGGGTAATCGGGTGAATGTACGCATGACAAACGGGTAAGAAGCTGAATCTGTACCGATCCTCTGATTCGCGTCACGGGGGACGGTATGAACGAGACGGCAGAAGCTTGCCCGGCATTCGCTGAGATAGTTGTTTTTCTGAGACATTTCAAGGCCCTTGAGGACCCCCGCCAATTTCAACACCATCAGGCACATGGCCCTTAACCTCGCCCGTCAGGCCAAAGGCAAACTATCCTTCAATCTCGCACGTCATGCCGCCGCCCGGGACGACGGGTTCCTCGT
>JAKBCJ010000597.1 GCA_021807975.1 Pseudomonadota bacterium
TCCACCCTGTCAGGACGAAGCGCTGGTTCAGCGGAAACGGCAACTGGTTCGGCGGCGTGTCGTCATGTATCGCCGGCCGGGTCATCAGAAACGCATACAGCGCCGCGATATCCCGATCCGTCGCCCGGGTGAAATGCGGATAGGGCAGCGCCGGATAGAGATTTCGCCCCTCCCGATCCACCCCTTCGCGCATCGCCCGCTGGAACGCCGCTTCCGGCCATGTGCCAATCCCGGTCCGCGGATCCGGGGTGATGTTGGTGGCATACACCACACCGAACGGCGTCGGCACGCCGAACCCGGAGGCATAAGGGCGGCTGCCATCGGTCGTATGGCAGACAGAGCAGTCGCCTATCGCGGCGAGTTCGGCGCCCCGGGCAACCTGTTCGGCGGGGAACGCGGGGGGCGCCGCGACCGGCGCCATGGCGGGATGCCATACCGGCGCGCAGCCGCCGACAACCGACACAGCCGCGATCGCCACGGCCAGATGCCACCCCGGCAGCCTCATTCCAGTGTCCATTCCCAGCTTTGGCAGGACCATAATGCACCGCGGTCAGTCGTTGGCGGGGATTTTCCGGCCAGCCGCCGGGACTATGGGGCAGACGGCTCCATCACCCAAGGCCCGGGAACGAAAAACCGTCCACCAACCGTCTTGAGTGCGTTGTTCTCGCTGGCCATCGCCACGGTTCGCAACGCCCGCAAGGCAGCAGCAGCCCGGGTTGCGCCCCAGAACCAGGTGTCCACTTGCATGTGGGATGGCGCCGGCCCAACCGCCTGCGCGGCCTCCCCATAGAACGCCTTGATATCGTCGCACAGAAAGCGCACCGACAGCGCGCTGGTATCCAGGCCCGGCACCACCGGAAGGCCGCCGGCCAGAACGTCCGCGACGAATCCCGGCCATGCGTCGGGGGATTGCAAACTCAGCCCCACGGAGGTTCGGCCGAACCGGCGCCTGGCCTCCTGCCACAACGGCATCGCCTCGGCGAGTTCCTCCGCGAAGGTCGCGGCGGTCAGTGTTGGCGCCGTCCAGCCCGGTGCGTCGGTCAGGCTGGGGGGATCTTCGGGGAAATCCTCCAGGATCACCGGCCCGTCGGTTCGCTCCAGCAGTTTCAGCGCATGCCGCAGCAGCCGCAACTGGAACTCCCTGTCGCCGGGTTCCCCCACCGGCCGCCCCAACGGGGCCGATGTCCATACCGCGCGTGGGGGCCGCGTCTTCTCCGCCTGGACGCGCACCAACGTAAGCGCGACAGTGGCGAATCCCTTGGCTTCCAGTTTATGGGCCAGCGCGCTCACGGCGCGCGTGCAAAGCGGTCAGACAGGGGTCAGCAGAACGGAATCGATCCGCTCCTGCCGCAGTTGCCCTTCGATCTGATCGACCGCTTCGTCCATCGCGGCCGGGTCGGTCGAGCCCATCACCGTGTAATGCGTATCGGCCACGCCGCCGATTTCGCCGTCGGCCGCCATCTCCCGGAGTCTGTCGATCGGAAAGACGACGTTAATATCCCGCTGCCAACCATTGCGATCGAAGTTGATCGAGACATGGCTGATCAGAAGGTCCCCGGGCGCTGTATCGGCCGCGACGAAGCGGCACTCCCCCGACCCGAACGGAAACGGCTTATCACCGCGCCGGATCAGCGCGGCGGACGACACGATCGCGATCCGGCGCTGTGCCAGATTCGGCCCGGTGACAAACGGCGCCGTCCCGAAATCGGGGCAAGGCACGTTCTGAACCACGTCGCGGGTAGGTTGGGGAACGTCTTCCAAACGAGCCATAAAATATCTTGTCAGAGACAGAACCGGCGAACAATGCCCCTGTCGTCGCGGCGGTACCGGCCCCCGTTACCGCCAGCGCAGAAAGACCCGCTCCAACCGGCCAATCGCCCATGACACGATCAGCCCCAATGCCGACAGCACCACGATCCCCGCCAGCAGGTTGTCGGTGTCATACAGATTGCCCGCCGACAGTACGAAGGCGCCGATCCCCTTCTCCGCGCCGATCATTTCCGCCGCCACCAACAGCACGATGGCAATGGAACTGGTCACGCGGAACCCGCTGAGGATTGCCGGCAGCGCAGCCGGCAGCACGATCTTGCGGATGATGGCCGCGTGCGACAGGCCAAAGCTCTGGCCCATGCGGATCAGGCCGCGCGGCACGTTGTCCACCCCGCCGGCGGTGGCAATGACCGTCGGGAAAAATACCCCGAACGCCAGGGTGGCCAGCTTCGATCCCTCGCCGATACCGAACCAGATAATGAACAACGGCACCAGCGCGATCTTGGGGATCGGAAACAATGCCGACACGATCGCCATGCCGGGTGATCGCAGCGCCGACCACAACCCAACCGCCAGACCCATGCCGATCCCAAACACCGTGCCGACGATCCATCCCACCGCCAGCCGCATCAAGGACACCGACAGGTTGGCCCACAACTCGCCGCTGATGGTCAACGCCCACAGCGCCCGCGCGATCGACACCGGCGCCGGCAGGAACATCGTCGGGATCAGCCCGGCCGAGGCGCCGGCCTGCCACAGCAGCACGATCCCGACCAGCGTCGCCACCGCCGCCCGGGCCCTGTCAGTGGGGGCAAAGCCGCCGCCGCGGAAAGTAACCGGCCGGTCACGCATCGAGAGTCTCCCGCTCCGCCTCGGCGGCGTCGTCGCGGATCATCCGCCACAGGCGCTGTTCAAGGGCGATCAGATCGGGATCCGCCAGGTCGCGGCCGGCCAGCGGACGATCCACCCGCAGAATGTCGCGGACCCGGCCGGGTCGGCGGGACAGCACGACGATCTGGTGGCCCAGGCGT